>NZ_LWFE01000637.1:0-680 GCF_001635675.1 Oleiphilus sp. HI0061
GCTCCTTAAAAGGTAGCATTCCAATTCTACGGAATGTATCAATAAACAGTTCTTCTTCAGTTCGGTTTTCAATATAAACGTTGATAATCTTTTCAACGACTTCAGGCATCTGAGCTCTAGCGAAGGACGGGCCTAATATTTTGCCAATGGCGGCATCTTTA
Source organism: Oleiphilus sp. HI0061 (assembly GCF_001635675.1). Classification (NCBI taxonomy): domain Bacteria; kingdom Pseudomonadati; phylum Pseudomonadota; class Gammaproteobacteria; order Oceanospirillales; family Oleiphilaceae; genus Oleiphilus; species Oleiphilus sp. HI0061. Next base: position 162 of record NZ_LWFE01000637.1, read on the forward strand.
CCCGAGTTTCCACCTAGAGATACCTGATAGAATTCTTCGCCGCGCTTATCAACACCGAGAATTCCAATGTTACCCACATGGTGATGACCGCAAGCGTTCATACAGCCTGATATATTTAAATCGATCTCGCCGATGTCATAGACATAATCTAGATCATCAAACTTGATTTGAATCTGCTCAGCTACTGGTATTGATTTGGCGTTTGCAAGGCCACAAAAGTCGCCGCCTGGGCAGCAAATAATGTCTGTAATCATGCCAAGGTTAGGCGTTGCAAAACCAGCTGCTTTAGCCTCACTCCATAATTCAAACAACATATTCTGAGGAACGTCTGCAAGAACAATGTTCTGGTCGTGTGTTACACGGACTTCACCAAAACTATACTTATCAGCCATGTCTGCAATTGTATCAACCTGCTTGTCAGATGCATCGCCTGGTGGTGTGCCCGTTTTCTTAAGTGTTAGCGTAACGATCGAGTAGCCAGGCTTTTTATGGTCATTGACATTACGCTTGATCCAATTG
>NZ_LWFE01000638.1:0-861 GCF_001635675.1 Oleiphilus sp. HI0061
AAGCTCGATATAGATTTGATATATATCGGCGCGATGTGTCAGCCGGGAGAAAGCGAGTCGAGCGTCTTTTGCCTCGCTCTAAACGAAAAAAACCCACACTAAGCAGTGTGGGTATCAATACGCAACTAAGGTAGTAAAAGTGGCTTACTCAGCGAATACAAACTCACTCGCTACAGGGTAGTGATCTGACAAGTCCCAAGTGGTCCAGTGATCCCATTCAATACTACGAGGCGTCAGCATCTTGTTATGAGAATAAACTGGCGCTTGATGCTCGTTTGAATACAACACATAGTCTAAGTACTCATTGTATTGATCATCCGCATAAACATTCACAGGGCCTGCGTAAGAGTAAGGGTACTCGCCTAACGCTGTAGGTTCTGTTGCATTCATAAGCGATAAAAAGTCTACGTGCTCTTGTGGGAAGTTCACCTTATCGACGTTGAAATCTCCCGCCATCAGTACAGGTTGATCTGATGGGATGTTCTTGCTATCTACAAAACCTTTTAGCTGCGCTAGCTGAGAAAATCGAACCGCAATATCATCTGCTGTCGTGTAGGCATGCGTGTGGGTTCCAAACAGGTTATAGATTTTCCCCCCCTTATCAATTTTCGCATAGTTCATGCCCTTAGACGCTAAGCAACCATCTGCCCGACATGCGTCATAGACAACATCATCGTGCTCAATAATCGGGTGACGACTCGCAATGAAAGAGCCACCTGTCAGTAACTTACCAAGCTTGAATGGAATGTCTGTCAGGTAAGGATATTCCTCACTGATCTTGCTTCTAAAATGTGCTGTCAGAATCGGGTCAAAAAGCTCCTGAAATACAACTGCATCGTAGCCTTTTACAAGCTCTGCGAT
>NZ_LWFE01000639.1:0-779 GCF_001635675.1 Oleiphilus sp. HI0061
TACTATGATCTTGAGGTTCAGCATTGGTACTATTTCCCAGAACGCGGCTTCGTGCCAACACTTCCTCATTAACATCCCTAAAGAATAGGCCGCCTAAATTATCTTCCAGATCCATACCCAAGCCATGCTGCTTGTTGACGGTGTCTGACAAAACCATAGCTATACGACCGAGACTATTAACTGCTGTTGTAAGTTCATTGTCTCTAAAGTCTAGAAGCCCACCTACTTTTCCGCCGGTCAGCTCATTACTAATTATCTGAGAGCGACCATTAACCTGCATAACAATTTCTTTTCGTTCAGTGTCACTAGGGTTTAAAGTCACATCCAACTGATTTGAAGAGCTTCCTAAAACAAGAGGCTGACCATTTCCCACAAATACGTTGACCTGACCATCTGCTCCTGTAGGAAAAACTGCTACGTTTACGTATTCAGATAGCTCTCGTAAAGCTTCATCCCGAGCATCTAATAAATTGTTGGGTAAATCACCCTGCCCTGCACCAATTGCAACAGCAATAGACTGATTCAATTCGGCCAAACCTTGAGACAAACTATTGATCGCAGCAACCGAGGCCGCCAGCTCTACGTCAATATTTTCCATCTGAGAATTAAGTCGATTGTCCAATGCATGAAACCTGGAAACCAAACCTTCGGTTTGCGTCAATAATAACTGTCGCTGAGGGATAGAGGTTGGNTCATCAGCGCCACCTTGGAAGGCTTGGAAGAAAGCAGTCATAGCAGGCGTCAAACCAGTTGTCGTGCTGGCAAGCAAGTTATCGATC
>NZ_LWFE01000640.1:0-713 GCF_001635675.1 Oleiphilus sp. HI0061
TTGACGACTGATGACTTGGTTGCGGGTTGTACTGGTGCTGAAGCGCTGGGAGCGATGGTTGAATCAATTGGCCGAATCACTGAAGAGCCCTGGGAGTTGGAAGTGCTTCTAAACTTAGGTGCTGGTGGTTGTGAAGAAGCAAGAGCTTTTGAACAAGAGCTTGCGTACTTGCGATACATTCGTGGACAGCAGCCAGATATGGCGCAAGATTCATTGATCGCCCAGAAAAATCACCATGTAAGAGCTGCGAAGCGTTATTACAAAGGCTGGCTGGCCTTGATTCAGTTTAATGGAGGTTTAGAAATTGGTGGTGAGTGTCCTGATCTTGAGCAAGAGTTTGATCAGATTGTTTGGTTGGCGGGATTGATTAATGGTCTTTTGTCCTTGAACCACGATATTCTCTCGGGTGTTGGTACCGGGGTGCCTAAAAACATTGCGGCACAAGCAGAACGTGGTGCGGGTTGTTTGGATAACCGGGCGTGGTTTGGCGTCCCTTTAGCGTTAAAAGCAGCGGTTTGGAGCTTGTTACCTGGTGCATTACCAGAGGGTGAAAATGCTTGGGAGCGATTGGAGCAAGCTGACCAGATTGGTGAAAATGCGCATATCCGTTTGGCGCACGTTTTCCATATTATCGCCGCTTATTCTAAAGGTGACATGGAGCGTGTAAGAACGGTTATTAAGCGACATGCTGAGCACATCACTAATCATAAAGC
>NZ_LWFE01000641.1:0-690 GCF_001635675.1 Oleiphilus sp. HI0061
TGGCAAAGGGAATGATCGTCTAATGGGCGGCTTTGGGGGCGATGTATATCGTATCTACGCAGGTTCTGGAGTATCTCGTATTTCTGATTTTTCAGAAGACTTTAACATCATTGAAATAGCGAATGATTTAAGCGCACAAAATGCTGCGCTTCACCAAAGTGGTGATGATTTAATGATCTCTTTTGAAACGGGTGAGAATGTCATTGTCTCGAACTATTTCGACTCAGGAATCCCAAGTGGCGTAATTGATGAAATACGCTTTGCCGATAATACTGTCTGGGAATCTGCGTATGTTCAGGCAAACGTTGAAGACCTTCCGCTCTCATACGATGGGCAAGCTCCAGCAGGATTTAACGTTGTAGATCAACCTAACGGGAGTGGCGATTATATCGGTACGAATGATGACGATTTTATTGAGGGTACTGGAGACCAAGAAGTCGTTTATGGGTCTTGGGGGCGAGATATCATCGTTGGCTTTGGTGGTTCTGATGAGTTAGTGGGTAGTAGTGGTGGCGATTTGATAATCGGTGACGGTTTGCTATTTGGTAACGAAGGGGATGACATTTTGGAGTCGAGAAATATGAGCAACGACAATTATGATGGTCGTGCTTTTATGTTTGGCGGTGATGGTGATGATACCTATCGTGTCGGTATAAACAGCGTAAACACCTTTATCTACAACGGCTCTGA
>NZ_LWFE01000642.1:0-566 GCF_001635675.1 Oleiphilus sp. HI0061
GATTACTGAGGCGGGCATTCCGCCACTACTTGTTTTACCTTTACAGCAACATATTGGTCAAGCCTCCAAGGTCTTGGTTGAAGTGGGTCAACAAGTAAAAAAAGGCCAGTTATTGGCTGAAGCAGACGGTTATATCAGTGTCGGCTTGCATGCACCCAGCTCAGGTGTGGTAGAAAGTATTGCTGAGCAAGTTGTGGCGCACCCTTCTGGTAATTCAGATTTATGTATTACCTTGAAGACAGACGGCCAGGACCAGTGGTGTGAATTGGATGCGAGTGAGGATTACTTATCTCTGGATGCTGACACAATAAGAGCGAAAGTTCGTGCTGCAGGGATTGCCGGAATGGGCGGAGCTGGTTTCCCAAGTGATGTGAAGCTTAACCCTCCAAAAGGTGCAGACATTTCTACGCTTATTCTGAATGCGGCAGAGTGTGAACCCTACATTACCTCAGACGACAGATTGATGCGTGAGCGGGCTGATCAACTTGTTGAAGGGCTTCGATTGCTGATCAAAGTGCTTCAGCCGAAAGAGTGTTTGATTGGTATTGAGGATAATAAACCTGAAG
>NZ_LWFE01000643.1:0-771 GCF_001635675.1 Oleiphilus sp. HI0061
CATTGTTGCTTTATTGGCGATCGCGCTTAGCGTATCAACCCTACTGATTCATTTAGTTGGGGAACCTGGAGGTTCAAATTTCGTTCTGAATCTGGTGGGTGTAGTGTCTGCCGTAGCGCTTGTGCTAAATACTTTATACCGAAACCGGAATACGCCGTTTATGTCGGAAGTTTGGTATGTCTGGCAGCTTAAACAAGAGCTCAATGCAATTTACCGAAAATCAAAAGCCTTAAACCAAGCGTTGGAACAGAACAATCACCAAGCGTTTATCATCAAATATTATCACTTGAAAGCTTCTATTCAGGTATATGAGCTGGATGACAATACGCTCACTATCAATCAGCTAAAAACTGACTTACGCGAACTGGAAGAAAAAATACAAAGCTTGGGTTTGAGCGTGAGCATCGAAGATTATCAGTCAGATTTACTGAAGACGCTTTGAACGAAGGGGCGGTGGTCTCCAAATCTGTAGGCAGAGCCTTCCACGGCTCGCAGGCGGGTTAGCACGAGGTTGATCGTGCGAAAGTCAACGAGTCAGAGTAAATAACAACCCAACTAAAATTCGAATATCCAGCCCGAATAAATACCTTTTAACCTAAACAACCTAGTTTGCCCATTTTTGCCAAAGCCTTCTAAGTATTTGTTTTTTAGTCTGTAGTTTCGCCACAAGAAGGTGGCGTGTTGTAGCACTAAAGGAACAATAAGAAGTACCCAAAACAAACATAAAAACGGGGAAATTATGAAACCTAAATCTTTCTTTAATACTCATCC
>NZ_LWFE01000644.1:0-15881 GCF_001635675.1 Oleiphilus sp. HI0061
CGGTAAACCATTTCAGTCCCCAAGACCTTACCGTCAAAACTATAGCCGGCAATATGCGGCGTACCAATAAAGACTTTGCGAGCCAATTCGACATTAAGCTCAGGCTCTCTCTCCCACACGTCAAGGATAGCGGTAAACTGTGGCTGATGATCTAGGAAGTCATTCAGGTCATCATTATCGATAACCGGCCCCCGACTCGAATTAATCAGAATTTGCTCTGGCTGCAAGCTTTCAAGCACCTGCTTATCGATCATATGGTAGGTTGGATGCGTACCTTCTTTACTTAAGGGCACATGAAGTGATATCAGGTCGCAGCGCATCACTTCTTCAAATGATACAAGTGAATCATCATCCAAAAACGGGTCACAGGCTTTAAACTTGATTCCCAGCTTCTCCAAGCGCGCAGCAAGTAAGCTACCAACATTGCCATAACCCACAATACCGACTGTTACCGAGCCTAAATCGAGCGAATGAGTTTCGGTTAGAATTGATAAGCAACTTAAAACATACTCAACAACAGAGTTAGCATTACAGCCAGGCGCATTACAGTAGCGAATGCCCTGCTGATCAAGGTAATCAGTATCAATATGATCAATACCGATTGTGCATGTTCCAACAAACTTAACTGAACTGTTTTCTAAAAGCTCACGGTTTACTTTGGTTACTGAGCGTACTATCAAGAAATCTGCATCACTCAAATGTTCCGCCTTAATCTCCCGCCCGGGCAACTTAACAATGTCACCTAAATCACCAAAAAAACGTGTTAGTAAGGGGATATTTTCATCAGCAACAATTTTCATTCTTCAAACAAAACCGTCTTATTAATTTATTTTCCAACCAGGTGTGCAGGATATTCACATGGAAGTTTCATACCAATGTACTTTTCTATCTCTGGAAGCAGGAAGGCATCGTCTTCACAGGCGAAGGAAATAGAGATTCCTTTTTCACCCGCACGCCCTGTTCGACCGATTCTATGGACATAATCTTCGGCGTCTTCAGGAAGGTTATAATTGAATACATGACTCACGCCATCTACATGGATGCCACGTCCAGCCACGTCGGTTGCAACCAGGATTTCTATTTTTCCATTTTTAAACTGGTCAAGCGTTCTGATGCGCTTATGTTGAGGGACTTCACCAGATAACAGCGCAGCTTTGACACCTTTAGATTTCAATTCAGCTTCAAGGCGACGAGTTTCATCCCGACGGTTGCCGAAGATGATGGCCTTCTTAACATCGTTTTCCTCAATATAGCGGCAAATTATTTCCAGTTTTTCATCGGTAGGCACCATAAATATCTTCTGCTCGACTTTATCCGTCGTCAGCTGCTCAGCTTCAATTTCAATGAAAACAGGGTTAACCGTCCAGCGGTTTGCCAAGTTCAAAACATCGTCACTAAAGGTCGCGCTAAATAATAAGGTCTGACGATTATCCTCTCTTGGGCACTTACTGATGATACGCTTCACATCAGGAATGAAGCCCATGTCCAGCATACGGTCAGCTTCATCTATAACCAAAAAGTCGATCTGATCCAGATACAAATCATTGCTGTTGAGGAAGTCGATCAGACGCCCTGGTGTCGCAACCAAAATATCGATAACGGTATTGCGCACATAATCTTTTTGCTTTTGGTAGTCGATGCCGCCCAGCACTGAATAAATCGACATATCCATATGTTTAGTCAGGGCAACAGCATCTTTCTCTATCTGCAGCGCCAGCTCTCGTGTTGGCGCAATAATCAGTGCTCTGGGTTCACTTGCATAACGATCACCTTTTGGCACAGGTCGAGATAGCAAGTCATTAATAATGGTAATCAGGAAGGCTGCAGTTTTGCCGGTGCCCGTAGCAGCCTTACCAATGGCGTCATAGCCTTTTAAAGTGTGAGGTAGAGATTCTGCCTGAATGTCGCTGCAATATTCATATTTCAGATCAGCGATGCCATGCAATAAGTCATTTTGCAAACCTAAATCGTGAAAGCGGGTCTTGCCTTCCTCGGGCGCTACGACATATTGCTCAGCACTCCAAGCCTGTTTTTTTGGCGCTACACTCGCCCCTTGTTCTTGTACATTAGCTTGAGCGCTTCCTTTCTTGCCACCTTTGTGTTGAGGCTTACCTGCTGTTTCAGGTTTTGGGTGTTTCTTTGCTTGAGGTTTATTGGCGCCCCCTTCTTTTGCCGAAGCAGGCTTGTTAGTTTTGGTCGAGGCACCTTGTGCCTTATTCGACTCGTCTTGCTTTTTCTTACCAAAAAAACCACTTAACTTCATTTAGAATACACTCTAGTAACACTTAAAATATTGACCTGAGAGCTTATGCCCCCTAACCCTGCCTTGCAAGCGGAATACACCTAATTAGCCGCTAATTTGCTTAAAACTGTCATTAGCTTAGCCTATCAAGTGAAAATGCGTCACTTTCCAGGCACCGACAATCAGGCCGATAGTGACTTAGCAAAGCTTGAACAAATAAGTTAGCTCTTTCAGGTAAGCCATTTTCTATGTAGTCAGCCGCCTGCTGAGCCACCTCACAGATAAACTCTTTACTCGCCCCAACATCTGGCTGAGCAATATTATCGACACTCAAACGAAAGCGCATTCCACAAGCTTCCGTCATAATCCACTCAAGCGCCTGCGGCTTAATCTCGACTTTCTCAAATTCGCGTTGCTGTTGGTCACTGCGCCCATCTGGCTCATACCAATAACCAAAATCAATTAACTTGCGCCGCTCTTTACCCGCAATACACCAATGACTAATTTCATGTAATGCGCTTGAGAAGTAATCAAACCTTGAAATAACCTGGCATAAGCTACCCGTCTCCGAGGCTGGCAGATAGAGAGGTTCATCAGCCCCCACCACCAACTCAGTACCTTCGAGAGTTATAAACAAGTTATTGAAAATTCTAACTAATTCTGTGACATCAGCAAATGCTGTATCAACGAGCTTATTTTCACAGCTGGACTGGGTGCGCTGTTGTTCAGTATTTACCACCGGATTAACAATCCTTCTTACGACCAATCAAACTTTTGCAGCCTGGGAATATCTAATCGAATATTAATCTTCAAGCCCACAAAAGCGACTTATAATGGCATGATTACGAATTTATACAAATCTATTGCCTCTTATCGTTCTATTTAACAGTTTTGATTGAACCAACACAGTAGATTTATATCTAAAGTGCAATATATGCAATCGCAAGGTTTTGAACCAGTATGAGAAATATCCTATTAGTTATTATCTACCTAACTCTTGGAACATTCACCTCCGACGCATATTCCTCTGGCGGTACTAGTTTTTCTAGCTCAGATAGCAAGGGATTATTTGAATCAAGCCAGAATGAGTTCCTAAAGGTTGATGAGGCATTCAAATTTCGCTCATCGCCTACAGACAATGGTTTAAAGCTGTCTTGGGAAATAGCTGACGGCTACTATTTATACAAAGAACGCTTCAAATTCCGCCTTGTCGATAAGTCATTAGAACCTCTGGTAAAGCTTGGCCCTCCCGAATTTTCTAGCCAGGGAAAGCCTAAACAGGATGATTACTTTGGCTTGGTTCATGCGTTCTATAAGCACGTTGAAATTGCTCTTCCTATTGACGTCGATGCTTCACTAAGTGATGTCGAGATTAAAATAAGCTCCCAAGGCTGTGCAGATGCAGGCTTGTGCTACCCACCAAAGCACGAAAAGGTCTTATATGTAGCGCAAAAAAGTAATAGCGACACAACTAGCAACAAGCTTCAAGCTCCCAACCAGCAACAAACGCCTTCATCTCAAGAAAGCCCAGACTTTGAAAACGCTGCGGGCGTCTTTAGCTTTATTCAGAACAGTAGCCTGCTGGCGATTGTAGGAATATTCTTTTTACTCGGGATCGGATTGACCTTTACACCTTGCGTGTTTCCAATGATCCCGATTATTACCAGCATTATTGCTGGCCAGCAAAAGCCAACGGTCGGTAAATCCTTTATGCTTTCCCTAGCCTACGTTATCGGTATGGCGGCAACCTATGCTGCAGCAGGCGTGGTGACAGGACTGCTCGGTGCGGGAGCCAATGTACAGGCAGCCCTGCAAGACCCAATTGTATTAAGCGTATTTTCGGCAATATTTATTTTGCTTGCCTTAGCTATGTTCGGCCTTTACGAGCTGCAACTCCCCGCTTTCTTAAGAGACCGCCTCAATACCACCAGCCAAAACCTTAATGGTGGGCATATCACCAGCGTATTCTTTATCGGTGCACTATCAGCACTAATTGTTTCACCGTGTGTCTCAGCCCCGCTCGCAGGTGCGTTACTTTATATAAGCAGTACAGCAGACGCAGTTATCGGAGGCCTTTCATTATTTGCTCTGGGCTTGGGTATGGGTGTGCCATTAATCCTGATCGCTATAGGTGGCGGTAAGTTCTTCCCTAAAGCCGGCGCCTGGATGGACAAAGTAAAATACGCTTTCGGCATAATGCTAATTGCCGTGGCAATCTGGCTCATTAGCCGTGTTATCCCTGAGTCAGTTTCGCTATTTTTATGGGCGTTGTTATGCGGCCTAACAGCAAGCCAGATGGGTGCTTTTGATGCAGCTAAGCCTGGAATAGAAAGAGTCTCTAAAGGTTTAGGCTTGCTCCTGGCCTTATACGCCGCATTATTATTTATTGGCTCACTTACTCAAGCCACAAACCCACTCAACCCCCTGGAAACTCTGATTAGCAACCAGCAAACCAACACACAGAAACCTAACAAGCTCCCTTTCAATACTATTTATTCGAATACCGGGCTTGAACAACATCTCGCCATTGCAAAGCAAAACGGCCAAGCTCTATTGGTAGATTTTTACGCCGACTGGTGTATCAGCTGTAAGGTAATGGAGAATGAGGTTTTTCCGCTTGTTAATATCGACAGCAAGCTACGTCAATTTTATCTCGTTAAGGCAGACGTGACCGACAATACAGATGAAAATAAGGCACTACTGGAAAGGTTTGGCCTCTTCGGCCCACCATCTATCCTGCTGTTTGATAAAAAAGGCAAAGAAATCAAGGATCTGAGAATCGTAGGGGAAATTAGTGCCAATGGCTTCGATCAGCACCTGGGGCAGGCGCTGGTAAGACAATAAATTGAAGCGCAATATTAGAAAAGTTCTAACTCACCTTCATTTTGGTCTTCTTCATGGCTATTTGCCTCCAAGCAGAATGATAAGGCTTCATCATATACCTCAATAGAAATACTGCATCCTGCAACTTCACGATCAATATCAAAATAATATGAATCGATCGTACTGTTTTCAGCTAATAAGTCATCGACATTAACACCAAAAAAAGTGGCCGGAAAACCAATACTGATAAAGCACTCATGCGCTATCAACTTAGTTTTTAAACGACCAATCAACTGGTTTGAAAGCTCAGAAATCCAGTCTTCCAAGCGGTCCTCTTCAACTTTGGTAATCCCCTCACCCACTGGGTAAGTTAAGGCCAGTACAGGCAAAGGAAGCTCCAAAGCGATTTTGAATTCGATATCTGATGAACCGCCGTCAATGCAAGCAATAGGGCAATTTTCAAGGCGCTCAGGTTTATCTACCATCAAGCCTACATTGCAATCCAGGTTTTCAAACAAGTCTTTACACGACTGAAAGAATAAGTCCTGAATACATTTGATTACTTCATTATCACGCATATAACTGCAACTCTTTTCTTTTATTTGTACTAACCGAATCAGAAAACTATTTAGCCAACGAAGGAGCCGGACTCTCACCATTGATGCTGAAATACTGATTAAAGTGCGTCATGCTCAACAGGTCATAGGTCTGCCCACGCGAACGAACGATCTCATAGGCCACACCTGCACCGTCTAGAAACTTCTTCATGACCAGCAACATTCCCAAACCGGAACTATCCATGTATTCGACATCATAGAGATCAACCTGAACCAGACGGCTGTCACCAACCTCCTTTTAGTAAGCTGATCGGAATTCGCTCTGCAAATGAAATGCGAAACTTCCACTGATATAGAGAGTAGTACAAGAATTATTAACGGAAACTTTCACACTACCCGTAGCACTGTCAGTCATAGATACCCAAATCAACTTTAGCTAATATTTATATCGCAAGCACCTGACAATCTATATTTGAATAATTAAAGGTGCATACTAAAAAGATAGAGCATGATCTGAAAAGTGCAAACTCGAAACATCGACATGAGAACTACTTTCAGGCTTTTCTCAGCAGATAAATATAATTGCCGTTTTCCTGGCTCTGATCGAGCAGTTCATGACCAAGAAACTGACAGAATTTTGGTATATCACGCTGAGTGGCCGGGTCGGAAGCGATTACCTTGACCACGTCCCCACTTTGCATCTCGTCAATTTTTGAGTGCAGCATCATAACAGGTTCAGGACAATACAAACCTTGAGTATCCAAAAGGTGTTGATGTAACATCTAGCTCTCTTTTTTAATCTATACTTAAAACAACAGCACACTGGAGGGGCATGCCATGATTAGGGTTATTATCGAAAGATCCATCGCGGAATCACTGGAAGCAAACTATGAGGATACTGCAAAACAAACGCTACAAAAAGCCATTCGAGCTCCGGGCTTTATTTCTGGGGAGTCATTAAAAGATATTACCAACTCAAGACACCGAGTCATCCTTTGCAACTGGCGTAGCACTCAAGATTGGCAAGCATGGCAACAATCCCACGAACGCAAGGAAATGATGGACAAGTTAAACCTCATGCTAGAAAGAGAAGAAAAAGTTACCGTTTTGGAAATGCCTTAAACATCTTCTCTGCAATCTGCTCAATGAGTACAGTTGCGTCTTGCTCCATTCAACGCAAACTGTACTCCAAAAATCTATCTCGATACTTAAAAAATAGCAAATTAAACCTCATTTTTTGTAAGTCATTATTATATAAGTCATTTGCGCATTCCATCGGCTTAAACCAAGTTGATATACATCAACTTTCCCCCCTAACTTTCGTGATAAAAGATTGATTTTGTCCTTTCTGATCAGTACCCTTCACGCCTAGCCGATTTGGGGGTATTAACATACCCCTAAATCATTACTTAGGTAGTAAAAAAATAAGCGATGTGTGCAAGGTTTACATTTCTTATTTTTTGCGTTTCCACTTTATGTAGAATAATGGACCCTCAACGATGAGCAAAGAGACCAACCAAATCACTTACAACTACAAAGTTGTAAGACAGTTTGCCATTATGACGGTGGTATGGGGTATTGTCGGCATGGCCGTCGGTGTTCTTATCGCTGCTCAATTAGTATGGCCAGAGCTAAACTTCGATTCACCTTATTTAAGCTTCGGTCGTATTCGCCCACTGCACACTAACGCAGTTATCTTTGCTTTTGGGGGTAGTGCTCTATTTGCTACATCGTTTTATGTGGTGCAGCGGACTTGCCAAGCACGCCTGGTCTCGGACACCCTCGCGTCATTCATGTTCTGGGGCTGGCAAGCGGTCATCGTTCTAGCAGCGATCACTTTGCCACTAGGCATTACTAGCGCAAAAGAATACGCAGAGCTTGAGTGGCCGATCGATATTCTAATCACCTTAGTTTGGATAGCCTATGGCGTCCTCTTTTTTGGTACCATAATGAAGCGTAAGACCAAGCACATTTATGTTGCAAATTGGTTCTATGGCGCATTTATTATCACTGTCGCGATTCTACACATCGGGAATAGCATGGCCATTCCAGTCACGTTCTGGAAGTCCTACTCTGCTTACGCAGGTACTGTCGATGCGATGATGCAGTGGTGGTATGGCCATAATGCTGTTGGTTTCTTCCTGACGGCAGGCTTCTTGGGCATTATGTACTACTTCGTTCCTAAACAGACTGGCAAGCCAGTTTATTCTTACAGACTATCTATTATTCATTTCTGGTCACTGATTTCTTTATATGTATGGGCAGGCGCTCACCACCTACATTACAGCGCTCTTCCTGACTGGGCACAGAGTGCGGGCATGATCATGTCCCTAGTCCTACTAGCTCCATCATGGGGTGGTATGATCAACGGTATGATGACGCTTTCTGGTGCATGGCATAAACTACGTACTGACCCAGTACTACGTTTCTTGGTTGTATCGCTTTCTTTCTATGGCATGTCTACTTTCGAAGGTCCGATGATGTCTATCAAGACTGTAAACGCGCTATCTCACAACACTGACTGGACTATTGGGCACGTTCACTCTGGTGCACTCGGTTGGGTAGCGATGATTTCTATCGGTGCGGTTTATCACTTGATTCCAAAGCTTTATGGCATTAAAGAAATGTATAGCACGTCTATGATCAACCTACACTTCTGGTTAGCGACTGCCGGCACGGTTCTATACATCGCCGCAATGTGGGTAAACGGTATTATGCAGGGCCTAATGTGGCGTGCAGTAAACAATGACGGTACCCTTACCTACAGCTTTGTAGAGTCTTTAGAAGCAAGTCATTCTGGTTATCTTGTTCGTGCAATTGGTGGTGCTATCTTCTTGTCAGGTATGCTTATCATGGCCGTGAACGTTTGGCTAACCATTAAGCAGAAAGATGCGAAAGCACTTGATACCGTGACTGAAGCAGCTTAGGAGAAGAGTCAATGAATCATGAGATAATAGAAAAAAACCTTGGCTTGATGATCCCTCTGATTGTCGTAGCTATCAGTTTTGGTTTCTTGGTAGAAGCAGTTCCACTGTTCTTCCACAAAGACATGCAAACCCCCATTGAAGGTCTGAAGCCACATACCGCTTTAGAACTTGAGGGTCGTGATATCTATATTCGTGAAGGTTGTCACACCTGTCACACGCAGATGATCAGACCTTTCCGCGCTGAGACTGAACGTTACGGTCATTACTCAGTTGCCGGAGAGCATGTTTATGAGCACCCATTCCTATGGGGTTCTAAGCGTACTGGTCCTGATCTGGCTCGTGTTGGTGGTCGCTATAGTGACGACTGGCAACGTGCTCACCTTTATAACCCACGTAATGTTGTACCTGAGTCCAAAATGCCGTCCTACCCTTGGTTGTTTACAGCTATCGTAGACCACAAAGGTACTGCTGCGAAAATGGAAGCACTTCGTACAGTAGGCGTTCCCTACACCGACGAAGACATTGCCGGTGCAGCAGAAGCGGTGAAAGGTAAAACAGAAATCGAAGCTATGGTTGCGTATCTACAGCAGCTTGGCACCGTTCTTAAGAACAAGTAAGAACCAATATTATGGATATCAACACGTTACGCGGTCTATCTACCATCTTGGTCATGATCGCCTTTGTCGCCATATGCTTATGGGCCTATAACGGCAAAAAGAAAAAAGATTTTGACGATGCAGCCAACCTGCCCTTTCAGGATGACGATATCGCGGAACGTACCTTGAGCGAAAAAGAGAGAGAAGAACATGACTAGTTTTTGGAGTGTATGGGTCTCAGTCATTATTATCGGTACTTTGATCGGTAGTACATGGCTGCTAGTAGCCACCCGAAAAAGCCAAACTACAGATGAAGAGACTGAACAAAAGATGCCCCATGCCTTCGATGGGATCGAAGAGTACGATAATCCACTTCCAAAGTGGTGGTTCCATATGTTTATCGGTTCAGTTGTTTTTGCATTCGCATACGCATTGCTGTACCCGACTTTAGGTAACTTCCAAGGTTTCTTAGGCTGGTCTTCTACCGGTCAATGGGAAGCAGAAGTTGCTGAAGCTGATGAAAAGTACACACCTATATTCAAAGCCTACGCGGCAAAGCCAATTGAAGAACTCGCCAAAGATGCCGAAGCAATGAAAGTAGGACAGCGTTTGTTTGCTAATAACTGCTCAGTATGTCACGGATCAACAGGTCGCGGCGCATTAGGCTTTCCAAATCTGACTGACCACGACTGGTTATATGGTGGAAGTCCAGACGCGATCAAAACCACCCTCCTGTATGGTCGAAACGGTCAAATGCCTGCCAAAGGTTTAAATCCCGCTATGAGCAAAACTGACATACAAAATATGACTCATTACTTACTTTCGTTTAGTGGACGTAGTGATGATAAAGCAGCTGTTGATGCCGGCGCAGCGATGTACCAGACTGCCTGTGCAGCCTGTCATGGGGCTGAGGCTAAGGGTAATCAAGCCGTCGGCGCACCAAATCTAACAGATGATGTTTGGCTCTACGGCGGCACGGCATCTAAGATCAATCAAACACTCACTTATGGTCGAGCAGGCGTAATGCCAGCACAAAAAGACCTACTTGGTGAAGACAAAGTTCACCTACTTGCAGCTTACGTTTACAGCTTATCTAACAAATAAGACTGTCTGAGACTCGTGGGCCTGGCTGAGTAGCCAGGCCCACTCTCACAGAATATAAGATCTCTTCTCTAGACAGCCTTTGCTCATCACAGACTTTCTAGAAAAGAAACCTTTCCTCCACTAGATATGGAAGCCGTTGCCTATGTCTAAGAAGATCCCAGCCCAAAATATCGAACCCGGTACGCAGAAACTGGAAGTCTACGGCCAAGATTCAAAGCAAGCAGACGTCAGTAAGACCGTCGAGCTCTACGAGTCTCGAAAAAAAATCTACGTCAAAAAAATTGCCGGTCTTTTTCAGCGAATCAGGAAGTTTTCACTCTGGGCCTTGATGGCCATGTACTTTTCAATTTGCTGGATATCAATCAACGGCCAGCAACTGGTTCATTTCGACCTCCCTGCACGTAAATTCCATATCTACGGCATGACATTCTGGCCACAAGAGTTCGTTCTTTTAGCACTGCTTCTAATCATTTGTGCCTACGGTCTGTTTTTCGTCACCACCCTTTTTGGGCGCGTCTGGTGTGGTTATACCTGCCCACAAACTTCCTGGACCTTTATTTTCATGTGGATTGAGGAAAAGGTTGAAGGGAGCAGGAACCAACGAATGAAGCTTGATAAAGCGGAATTCAGCTCTGAAAAGATGATCAAAAAGACCCTTAAGCACACTCTTTGGTTATTGGTCTCCTTTGGCACCGGCCTGACCTTTGTCGGTTATTTCTACCCTATTCGTGAGTTAGTTCCAGATCTGTTCACCTTTAGTGTAGTCGACGCCTGGGCAATATTCTGGATTGGCTTCTTTACAGTTGCAACCTACCTGAATGCTGGCTGGTTACGTGAACAAGTTTGTTTATACATGTGCCCTTATGCACGCTTTCAATCTGTAATGTTTGATGAAGACACACTTGTTGTTTCCTACGACAAAGGTCGTGGAGACCCAAGAGGAAGCCGCAAACGTAATGTTGATTATAAAGAACAAGGCCTTGGCGACTGCGTTGACTGCGGCATGTGTGTACAGGTTTGTCCAACGGGCATCGATATTCGTGATGGGCTTCAGTATGAGTGTATTGGCTGCGCCTTATGCGTCGACGCCTGTGACTCAATCATGGACAAAATGAAGTATGACCGAGGTCTAATCAGCTACACCACTGAGAATGCCCTCATCGGTAAGAAGAGCCATATACTAAGACCCAAAGCCATTGCCTACGCTGTATTATTACTCGGCATGATGGGTGCGTTTGCCTATTCCGTTGCAACACGTGTTCCACTAGAGTTAGACGTAATAAAAGATCGGGGCGCTTTATACCAGCTAACGGGTTTAGGTAAAATCGAAAACACTTATATTCTCAAAGTTATGAATATGAGCGATGAACCCCATGATTTTGACATTACCGTCAAAGGCATTGAAGGGATAAAGATTACCACACCCACTACGGTATCCGTGAAAGCCGGAGAAGTATACACTCAACCAACTAGCATAGAAGTCGACCCCATACATATGGAAGTCACCCACTATGATATTGAGATTACCGTCAAGGCTACAGATAACCCAGACTTGGTCGCATCAAGCGAAAGCCGCTTTTTAGGCAGCGCTGAATAAAGCGACACAATAGAAATTAACTAAGCACAACCGAGGTAATGAAATGAAAGCAGCACAAGATGAACAAGCTAAAAAACCATGGTTCAAACAGCCGTGGCTTTGGTTTGTCCTGAGCGTACCTATTGCTTCGGTTATACTCAGCAGCATTATGGTAACTGTTGCTGTTGTTGGTCGTGACACTCTGGTTAGCGACAACTATTACAAGGATGGCATGGGTATAAACCAGACGATTGAACAAGATAATATGGCGGATGACCTCGGCTTGAAACCAACCTTAGAAATTGTTGATCAAGCCATCATTATTGAGCTAGTCGGTGACAAGTATCACCCTACTCTCCAACAACAAGCCTTTTTAACCTTGAAGATTCTACACCCAACCGTGGGAGACCAAGATCAAGTTATCAAGCTTCTGCCGACACCATCAGGCCAGTTTGTTGGAGATTTAACATCACCAGTTGATGGCCGTCGATATGTCGACCTCTATGCCTTTGACGAAAGCTGGCGGATTAGAGAAGAAGTCACCTTCCCGACAGGAAAAGTAACGCTTAATATAGGTGGCACCGAAAATAACGAGACTGCTAGCAAGTCGCAGGACTAGGTTGGCAACACATGTGCAAGACTTGCTACCACTGCAATGAAGAGATTCCAAAAGGCTTTAGCGCAAAGCTTGAGATTGGCGGAGAACAACAATCGTTTTGTTGTTATGGTTGTTTAGCGATCGCAGAAACCATTGTCTCTGGTGGTCTCGATAACTTCTATCAACACCGCACTGAAGCCTCATTAAAGCCCGACGACTTCACCGACGCACAACGCGATGAACTACTTCTTTATGATGACCCGGCGCTACAAACTGACTTTGTTACGGTAGATGGCAAACAGTCTGATGCTGCACTTAGTATCTCAGGAATTACCTGTGCCGCTTGTATTTGGCTCTTAGAGCGCGAAATCAGCTCACTTCCCGGCCTGATAAATCTATCAATCAATCATACGACTCACAAAGCGCTACTTAGCTGGAACAATGAACAGATCAAGCTAAGCAAAATCCTGATTAAAATACGCAAGCTAGGCTACAAAGCCTTCCCCTATCAGGAAGACAAAGCGAGACAACTTGCCGAGAAAGAGAAACGCAGCGCAATGTTTCGTATCGCTGTCGCTGGTATAGCGGCGATGCAAAACATGATGTTTTCAGTCCCCTTGTATCTAGGCATCTATAGCGGTATCGATGCCGAGTTTATCTCCTTCTTTCGATGGGTCAGCATGTTAATGTGCATACCCGTTGTGTGCTTTTCAGCGCTACCATTTTTTCGAGCGGCCTTACGTGACTTGCAAACACGTCATTTAACGATGGACATCCCTGTATCGCTCGCTATCCTGACCGCGTTTTTTGCCAGTGCTTTCCTGACGATAAACAGCGAAGCAAGCATTGAGACCGATGTCTATTTCGACTCAGTTGCGATGTTTACCTTCTTCCTATTGCTTGGCCGGTTTATGGAAATGCAAACTCGCCATAAGCACCTGAACAGCGATGCCGAAATGGGTAAACTATTGCCTACAACAGCGATCATTAGAACCGAAGATGGCGAAAAAAGTAAACCTGCTCACCAGCTTGAAATTGGAGAGGTACTAGTGGTTAGACAGGGCCAAGTATTTCCTGCCGATGGCGTGGTTATTGAAGGTGTCTCCAAAGTCGACGAGTCAGCCCTCACAGGAGAGTTTCTCCCCATTGAAAAAGCGCTTGGGGCTCAGGTAAGTGGTGGCACCGCTAATGTCGAAAATACCTTATTCGTTCGCATTACCGCTACTCCCAAAGAGAGCCGTGTCGCAGCGATTATTAAGCTCCTTGATAAAGCAGCAAGTGAGAAGCCCAAAACCGTATTAATGGCAGATAAAATTGCCAGCCACTTTGTAGCAGGTGTGCTATTCGCGGCTTGCGTCGTTGGTCTCTACTGGTACTTTAATAACCCCGACGAAGTATTCACCATTGTTTTATCTGTTTTGGTTGTTACCTGCCCTTGCGCTTTATCTCTGGCAACACCAACTGCAATGACCAGTGCCAACACATTCCTTCGCAGCAAAGGCTTCTTAATCACCAAATCTCATGCGCAAGAAGCCATGAACCAGATTACCGATATTGTTTTTGATAAAACAGGGACACTAACCAAAGGTGAACTCAGCATTTCTGGTGTGAAGCTTTTTAGTCACTGCGGAGAAAGTAAAGCGCTTGAAATCGCTGCCGCACTAGAACACCACTCCAGCCACCCGATCGCCAAGCCTTTTTCTGAATTTTTCACCAGCCCAGCCGAAAGGGTTACAAACCATCTTGGAAAGGGCCTCGAAGGTTTTTTTCAGGGGCAACACTACGTACTGGGCAATGCAGAACTCGTTGAACTAAAACAGAGTTGCGAACAAGCATTACAACAGCATAATGGCCTAAGCCTATATCTGAGCGATGGCGAGAACCTGATTGCGCAATTTATGCTAAATGATGCTTTACGCTCCGACAGTAAAGAAAGCATCAAACAGTTTCAGGAAGCGGGTATCACCACTCATATATTAAGTGGAGACCACCAAGACTCTGTCTCCATTCTCGCCTCTAAACTCGGCATCGCTAACTACAAAGCAAAACAGTCGCCCGAGCAAAAATTGGCCTATGTCAGAGGTTTACAGGCCGCAGGCAAACAGGTCACAATGGTGGGTGATGGTATTAACGACCTACCTGTCCTGTCTGGTGCTAAGTTATCAATATCGATGGGCGAAGCCAGCGACATTACCAAGTTAAATTCAGACGCTATTCTGCTCAATGGAAATATGACGGTTATTAACGAAGCTTTCCAAAACGCGCAGAGAACACGTAAAATCATTAAGCAAAATATGACCTGGGCCATCATGTATAATCTATGCATGCTCCCGATGGCTGCAGCTGGTTGGGTTCCACCTTATTTCGCAGCCCTGGGAATGTCCTTGAGTTCTTTATTAGTTGTTTTTAACTCTCTCAGGTTAAAGCGCTAACATGGACAAGTCGCGAGCGTTGGAAAGGTGCTCCAATTAAACTGATTTAAGATAAGAGTTAGCTTCGATGGAAATATTGTATATTCTAATTCCACTATCAATCATTCTTGTTGCTTTAGCGATTGCCATTTTTGGCTGGGCAGTTAAGAACGGACAGTATGATGACCTGGAAGGCCCCGCGCACAGCATTCTCTATGATGATGATAAAGACATGATCCCGGGGCAAAACAACAAAACTCAAAAGAAAGACCTGAATACTAAAGACAGTCAACATAGTGAAAAATCGGACGACTAAGTTTGCTAAATGACCCCGGTATTCTTATTTCTGCCTTTATGCTTGGCTTTCTAGGCTCTGCACATTGCTTGGGAATGTGCGGAGGTTTAGCAAGTGCCTTAGGTTTACATACCTCATCATCAAACAAGGCAAGCTTCTTACTCTCCTATAATCTGGGGCGCGTTATAAGTTATTGCATCGCAGGACTGATTGTTGGCAGCCTTGGTTTCTGGCTGAGCAAACAATTAGCAGCCTTAGAGGTTCTCAGATATTTAGCTGCAACAATGTTAATTCTAATGGGTTTATACCTAGGCCAATGGTTTAATGGAATACTCTGGGCTGAAAAACTAGGTAGTAAACTCTGGCCCTTGATTCAACCATTATCAAAGCGTTTTATGCCTATTAAATCAATCAAAGATGCGCTAGTGGTTGGCATGGTGTGGGGTTGGCTACCGTGTGGTTTGGTATACTCGGCTTTGATCTGGGCAAGCTTGGAAGCAAGTATCTTCGGTTCAGCACTAATCATGCTTGCTTTTGGCCTAGGCACCCTGCCTTCAATGTTGAGCAGCGGTTTATTAGCACAAAAACTATCCGCGACAATTAGAAAACGCTGGTTCCGCTCTTCTGCCGGAGCAATGATGACTTTATTCGGCTTATGGTCTTTGCCAGTCATCCAGAAAACAGTTTACCAGCTATTAAACGCTTAGCTAAGAAGCCCAATGATAAATTTCTGAAAAAGGCTCAAAGAAACT
>NZ_LWFE01000645.1:0-982 GCF_001635675.1 Oleiphilus sp. HI0061
ATAATACCTAGTAGCTGAGTCGCTAGCTTGTATGAGGGATAATCATTTAATATCTCGATCAAAGTTGCTTTAGACGCATCCAATTCGCCTGCTTGCATTTTCTCGACCGCAAGCTGATATTTCTCTTTTACTTCATTTGAACCCGGGAAGGCTTCGGATAACAGTTTGGTGTAAATATAGGCTTCGTTAGAACGGCCTTGGCGAGTCAAAACATAAGATAGCCGTTCTAATACAACGGCTTTTTCCGGCTCAATAATATCTGTATTATCCATAGTAGAAAGCAAATCGGTCAGAATATCTTCGGCCTGTTCCAGGTTCTGTTCACCAATTGCAATACCAGCCAATAGAATTCTTGCTTTACTAAAAGCCTTGGCACCCTTAGGTATGGAATTAAGCAAGCCTTTCGATTCTTTTACCTGGTTAGATCTTACTAAAGCAGTTGCTTTTCCTAGGGTAGCGAGGTCATTCCCTGCCTCGTCATTAAGAATTTTCTGATAGGCATTGACTGCTTGTTCAAGCTCGTTCAAACCTAACAAGTTATGCGCACGAAGCATTTGAAGCTCAACGCTATTGCCACTTAAGTGCTCATCCAGAACAAGCTCAGCAGATAAGTACTTGTGCTTACCTTGATAAGACTCAACCAGTGCGACATAGTAACTTTCATCCTTGTCGGTACTCACCTGCTCCAATAAGCTAAGCGCCGCGTCATATTGCCCTAATTTAATCAACATCTCGGCATATTGAACAATTGAAGAGGCTTCGCCACCCGACTTCTTCACCGCATTTTTATATTCAATTGTCGCGGCTTTATATTGACCTTGCTCGGCATAAGCTTTAGCTCTCGCTAGATGATTCGCGTTAAGCTCTTTCTGATCAGTTTCTCCGCAGGCAATCAACATACTTACTAATACAGCAGATATGAACAATCGCCCAACTTTATTAAACTTCATCCTTTAAACCCTATGATTAAAATTCCAGATTT
>NZ_LWFE01000646.1:0-659 GCF_001635675.1 Oleiphilus sp. HI0061
GATGAGGCTTGCCAGGAAAACGCAGACTTTTCTGCAAAGCTGGCGTCAAACGCCCAGTCGTTGCTTGTTATAGCTGAACACCTGGGGTCACTGTCTTATACAATGAGTGATACTGTTAGTCAGGCATCAAATATGAAGCGTAGCTAAGTCTCTTCTTGATTGTTTGGTTTGGTTTGCTGCGCTAATGCCCAGTCGATATGTTCTGCGACCAAGGGGGAGGCAGTTTCTCTACTTCGTTTTAAGGCTGCAACGATAACTAATGACTGTGGCGCATTTCCAAGTGCGACGGCTATATTTCTTAACCAGGATTCGTAGCCCGCTCTGCGAATGGGTGATCCTGCGGTATTCGTTAGGAAGGTTTCTTCATTCCAAGAGAATAACTCTAGCAGAGTGATATCATCTAGCTTGTTTCGGGGGCTAAAGTCTGTCTCTTGGCTGGGTTTTCTGAACTTGTTCCAAGGGCAGACGAGTTGGCAATCATCGCAACCAAAGATTCTGTTCCCCATAGGCTTTCTTAGCTCTAGCGGAATCCTACCTTTTAACTCAATTGTTAGATAAGAAATGCAGCGCTTAGCATCTAGTAAGTACGGTCCTTCAAATGCTTTTGTCGGGCAGGCAGTGAGGCAGGCCTTACAGCTACCACAGTGTTCCTCTATGTA
>NZ_LWFE01000647.1:0-957 GCF_001635675.1 Oleiphilus sp. HI0061
CAGCGGTACAGGCAGCCAAAGGTGGTAAGAGTGTCGCTCTTATAGAGCGGGATCAATGGTTGGGTGGTGCATGTGTACACAGAGGAACGATCCCCAGCAAGACGCTTCGTGAGAACGCCTTACGTGTTAAAAAGATGCGAGAGAATGCGGCCTTATGTCAGTTTGAATTAGCTGAAGATACCGAGATGTCGACACTGATCGACCGCTTGAATCGGGTATTGAAAGCGCACGACGGTTTTATGGTAAATCAGATTGAACGCAATAATATCGAACGTATTCACGGCCGGGCCAAGTTTGTATCGCCGAATGTTATCGAGGTAACAAAAGTGCGCGGCGAAGCTGAACAAATTGAAGCCAGTAGCTTTGTTATTGCTTCCGGCTCGATCCCTCGTAAGCCAGATAATATCCCTGTCGATCATGAAAATATTTTTGATTCTGACTCAATCCTAACAATGTTGTATTTGCCAAAGAGCCTCACTGTTCTCGGTGGTGGTGTTATCGCTAGTGAATATGCCTCTATCTTCCAGGCGCTTGGCGTTAAGGTAACAATGATTGACCGGTATCCTTTGCCTTTGGGCTTTATGGATGGTGACTTAACCTCCAAGTTTGTCGACTCATTTCAGGAAATGGGTGGCACATGGTTAGGTGAGAAGAACGTTGAAACTGTTGAGTGGGATGGCTTATCTGAAGTCATCACGCGATGCGATGACGGGACTATTGTTAGATCTGCGAAGCTTCTTTGTGCCGCTGGCCGCGTAGCAAATGTGAAGGACCTGCAGATTGCCAATGCTGGTTTGGAGTTAAATGAGTTTGGCAATATATCGGTTGATGATATGTTGCAAACCCAAGTCCCGCATATTTATGCGGCAGGCGATGTCATTGGCCCGCCATCATTGGCCTCGGCGTCAATGGAGCAGGGACGACGAGCGAGTTGTAATGCTTTAGGAATTGAAGTGG
>NZ_LWFE01000648.1:0-657 GCF_001635675.1 Oleiphilus sp. HI0061
AGATCATTTTAGGTCAAAACAGGCCAAATTGATTAATACTCATACAACACAGCACTAAATACAGGTCTTCGTTTTGCGTAGCGAAGAGCATACAAACCTAATTTTAATTCTGGAAACGGATATATAGACTATAGAGAAATCGAAAGATTATGCCCTAAAAACAGCTAACAACTGTATATCAAGAACATAGAGCTAGAAATATTGTCTGTCAGGTAAGTCGTATTAGCTAATACCCTGCGACAACTCTCATCCATGTTGAAATAGTAAGATAGATGCTAAAACGGATATTGCCAAGGCGTACGTTTGAAATAGTTTAGAAATTTTTAGGGCAGGATAAGGGTGCACCATAGCGCACCCTTTTGGAACATTTTTACTCTGCTGGCGCTGAGTAGGCTACATCAAGTTCTCGTGCAGCTTTAACATCATCCAGACGACGAACAGGTTGCGTATAAGGCGCACCTTTTACTGTTTCTGGTGTGTCTTCCGCTTCCTTCTGAATCGCTGCCATCGCCTTAACAAAGCCTTCTAGCTCGTCAATAGACTCTGTCTCGGTTGGTTCAATCAGCAAACACTCTGGTACCAACAAGGGGAAGTAAGTGGTCGGAGCATGGTAGCCGTAATCGAGTAAACGCTTGGCAAAGTCCATCGCCGTGACAC
>NZ_LWFE01000649.1:0-790 GCF_001635675.1 Oleiphilus sp. HI0061
TATGGCGTGATAAAGAAAGACGGAATGAATAGCCTCGCGTACTGGGTTGTTGCCGCGGAAGGAAAACGAGACGTTACTAACGCCACCAGAGACACTTGCATAGGGTAGGTTTTGACGAATCCAGCGAGTAGCTTCGATAAAGTCAACGGCGTAGTTGTTATGTTCTTCGATACCTGTTGCGACCGCAAAAATATTCGGGTCAAAAATAATATCTTCAGGAGGCATGCCTAAGCCAACCAATACGTCGTATGAGCGCTTACAAATCTCTATCTTACGATCTAAGGAGTCGGCCTGACCCTTCTCATCGAAAGCCATCACTACCGCGGCCGCACCGTAACGAATACAGGCTTTCGCATGATCGATAAATTGCTCTTCGCCTTCCTTCAAGCTAATTGAGTTAACGACAGCCTTCCCTTGTACGCAACGCAGTCCGGCCTCAATTACTTCCCACTTAGAGGAGTCAATCATAATTGGTGCTTTGGAGATATCTGGTTCTGAAGCGACGAGGTTGAGAAAGTGGACCATCGCTTCTTTGGATTCCAGCATGCCTTCATCCATATTGATATCGATGATTTGTGCGCCGTTTTCAACTTGCTGTCTTGCAACGTCGAGTGCTTCTTCAAACTCTTCGTCTTTAATAAGCCTCAAAAACTTCTTTGAACCAGTAACGTTAGTGCGCTCACCGACATTAATGAATAGTGAGTCTTCATCTGTAACAAAAGCTTCTAAGCCGGAAAGGCGAAGTTTGGGTTTGATCTGTGGAATAGCCCTTGTACTGTGTTTCTCCATA
>NZ_LWFE01000650.1:0-1049 GCF_001635675.1 Oleiphilus sp. HI0061
TATTAGCGTGCATTGCGATATCGTAAGTGCTGAAGAGCAAATTTATTCGGGTCTTGTTGAGCTAGTTGTTGCAGCTGGCGAAATGGGTGACTTGGGTATTGCTCCAGGCCATGCTCCACTAATGACGAAGTTGAATCCTGGTCCTGTTCGCGTTATCAAACAAGGCGGCGAAGAGGAAGTTTTCTACGTATCCGGCGGATACATGGAAGTTCAACCAAGCTTAGTAACTGTGCTAGCAGATAGTGCAGAGCGAGCTCACGACGTTGATGAAGCAGCAGCTCTGGAAGCTAAGAAAGAAGCAGAAAGAGAGCTGGCGAATCAGAGCGGCGATTTTGATTACTCTCGAGCAGCATCTCAACTAGCTGAAGCATCAGCGCGACTACGCGTGATTCAGCGAATGAGAAATAAGCATTAATGAGCAGTAATTCGTAAAATAAAGAAAAAAGGCAGCTATTTAGCTGCCTTTTTTCTTTTATGTCATATGGAGTGTCTATAATCAAACGATTGTAGTAGAAAAAGTTTAGGAAAAACGATTATGAGTTTACATGTGGTTATCCTTGCAGCTGGGCAAGGTTCTCGAATGAAGTCTAAATTACCAAAAGTTTTGCACCCTGTAGCGGGAAAGCCAATGCTACAGCATGTGTTGGATACAGCGAATAAGTTAGATGCTGAAGGTATACATATTGTTATCGGTCACGGTGCTGATCAGGTAAAAGACACAATTAAAGAAGATGTAAACTGGTGCTTACAAGCTGAGCAGCTAGGTACGGGCCATGCGGTAGCACAAGCAATCGACCACATTCCAGAAGACGCGCAAGTACTAATACTATACGGAGACGTGCCCTTAACCAGTCAGGCAACATTGTCTCAATTAACGGCTTTAGTTAATGAGAAGCAGCTTGGCTTATTGACAGTCGACCTTGAAAACCCAACGGGCTATGGTCGAATCGTTCGGAACGCAGATGGCGATATTGAAGCCATCGTAGAACAAAAAGATGCTTCAGAAGAAGAATTAATGATTCCGGAAGTTAATACCGGAATACTTGCTC
>NZ_LWFE01000651.1:0-564 GCF_001635675.1 Oleiphilus sp. HI0061
TTAGTCTGGCGCTGTTTGCTTGATTTCTCTAACCAACGAACGAGACCATCGACTAACTCGCGATGGAACAAGTATGCAGCCTGAGGTTTATTCTCCATAGCGCTTAAATAAGGAAGAAGCGGGCTAAGTAAGAGTTGGTTTTTCTCATCGATTTTGACAAGAGATTGAACGTGGTCCCTGGAGGCTGATCGAGCCAAAGACTCCAACTCTGCAGCGGCTTGCCCTTCATAAGTACACTCTTGGCGAACGCCGATTATTGAGGCGGCTGCATCGAACCACCTGCCTGCACTGCTCGTAAAATGGTGCGTTCCATTCAGAATGAAATGACTAGTGAGCTCATTCTTGAGGCTATCTGCGTAAGCTTCGAATGCCTGTTCCCTACTTGTTTTTGCCAATAGATTTGCACCAGTTCGCCAGATTTCCCGTGTGGCGATATCGCCACCAGGAATCGCTATTTTCTCAAGGTGTCCGATACGTTCTATCTGCTTCGAGTCTACATAGAATAGCTCACCACCCCAGGCTTGATTATCGTCTCCCAGGCCATTTCCATCGAGTATTAAAGCA
>NZ_LWFE01000652.1:0-656 GCF_001635675.1 Oleiphilus sp. HI0061
CCCGCTGGGGTGTTTTCTTCCTGAAAGTCTGGCGCAATCAGTATTCGAGGTAAATGATGATCAGCTTGGCCTTTTAGCAGTGAACGGCCATCAGGAATCAGCAATGACAGCGGCGCTTCACCTTCAGGGTGCTGGCTCTGCAAGAGCTTGATCATTTCAGTAAAAGGGTAAGGCAAGCCATCATTCTGCGCGATTATATGGTCGAACAAAGAACGGGTTCCCTCAGGAGGGAGGTCTGTATCAGGTATCAGCTGACTATGCAGAGACGACTCTTCTACACCATCAAGAGATTGAGTGAGTTCAGAAATAGACGGATTATCAGCGTGATTGATAGACCAATATGTAATGCCAATAGCGAGCATACACAACAGGACTAACGCACTTATTGCTCTAGATAGATTCATTATTAACATTGCCCAGCTAAAGCAGCCCTTGTGATAACAAAGCTGCCTCAGCTCAAGCAATTAGGCCTCCCCATTCGTTTTTCATGACAAACATGAGTACCAAACGTTACATGAGTTTCAAGAATTCACGTAGGGCTAGTTTTTCTTCTGCAGGTAGATCTATACCAAACTGGTGGCCTTTGTTCTCAACAAAATCACCGCACTTCAAGAATACTGCATCATGTGGATTAGACGAAAGTACATGCGCAGCAG
>NZ_LWFE01000653.1:0-1353 GCF_001635675.1 Oleiphilus sp. HI0061
GCTGACCCAGCATCTGAAGTGTACGTTCGAAACAAAACTAACTCTTGCGAACAAGTCGGCTTCAAATCCGAAACGCTGACACTTCCTACTGAAACAAGTCAGGAAGAGCTAGAAAGCCTTATTGACAAATATAATGCCGACGAAACAATCGACGGCATACTGGTTCAGCTCCCTCTGCCTGAACACCTAGACAGCGATCCTTTACTAGAACGTATACGCCCAGATAAAGATGTAGATGGCTTCCACCCTTTTAATATTGGCCGCCTTGCACAAAGAATGCCCCTACTCCGCTCCTGCACCCCAAAAGGCATAATGACTTTATTGGAAACAACAGGACAAACAATCAGAGGCAAAGATGCCGTTATCGTCGGCGCTTCTAATATCGTTGGTCGACCGATGGGCCTTGAGCTATTACTAGCTGGCTGCACTGTCACGACCACTCACCGCTTCACCAAAAACCTGCCCGAGAAGATATCTCAGGCCGACATCGTAGTCGTTGCCGCCGGCAAACCTGGCTTAGTAAAAGGTGAATGGATTAAGCCTGGCGCAATTGTTATCGACGTGGGTATTAACCGTTTGGACGATGGCCGCTTGGTGGGTGATATTGAATTTGATGTCGCGCAAGAGCGCGCTGGCTGGATTACACCTGTTCCTGGCGGTGTAGGCCCCATGACAGTTGCAACGCTGATGGAAAATACGCTTTATGCAGCGAATGAGCTGCATAGCTAAGTTGAAGCAAGCCTGTAGGAAGAGGTCTCCGTACCTCCCTGGCGGACTGGCACAAAGTTTCTATGAAGCACCGCATTAGCGAGAGGTAGAACCCTCTGCCTACAAAAGAATATATACCAAACTCCACGTAGGCGGGGCCTCCGGCCGCGCGAACGAAACCGCTAGGCTATCTGATACACCGTGGAAAGACTTGCGCCCCGAGACGGGCCGCCTACAACTACAAACGCGCTATCTCGACAGTCACTTGTAGGCAGATGTCTCCGTGCCTCGCTGGCGGACTGGCACAAAGTTTCTATGAAGCACCGCATTAGCGAGGGATAGAACCCTCTGCCTACGATTGAGTTTATTAGTGATTAAGAGCGGCGCCAGCTGGTACCATCTTTACTATCATCTAAGGTAATGCCCTGCTCTAACAACAGATCACGAATTCGGTCAGACTCCGCCCACTCTTTATTCGCACGTGCTTCTGTTCTTGCCACAACTAAAGTATCTATCTCATCATTTGATAAACCATCAGCCGAAGCTGCGCCTTTAAAGTAATCTTCAGGGTCTAATTGAAGAATACCCAAAGCTTCACCTAAAGAACGAAGCGTACTAGCCAAGGCCGCAACATTGTCACCTTCA
>NZ_LWFE01000654.1:0-714 GCF_001635675.1 Oleiphilus sp. HI0061
ACTTACCACTGCATCAGCCGTAATTTCCTGACCTTTCTTCAGCCTTACGCCATAAGCTTTATTGTTTTTGATGAGAATTTCATCCACACCAGCATAGGTAAAGACATTTCCTCCTGAACGCTGAATCACTGGAATAATTGTCTCTGCAATTTTTGCTGCCCCCCCAACCGGGTAACTACCACCATTCAAGTAATGCTTCGCCACCATCGCATGCATCATGAATGATGCTTTCTTAGGAGGTAAACCATAATCCCCCCACTGAGCGGTTAAGACGCCGATAAGTTCTTCGTTATCAGTAAGCTCTTTCAGCACCTCGTAAGTTGTTTTATAGAAATAATCCGGAAGAAATTTATGGCGAACGCGGTTATAGAGCAAACCTGCCATTCTGGGCATTGCCTGTCCGGCAAAGAATTTTGGCACAAGAGAGCTTACCCTATATAGAAGCTCCACATACTTATCGATAGCTTCAGTCTCTGATGGAAAATTCTTCTTCATCTCGTCTTTGAAAGCGTCTTTTCCCGCTAGGTAGTTATACTCTTTACCGCCTATAATCACTTGATCGAAAAGCGGGTCCATCTCTTCCCATTTGAGCTGACCATCTGTGATCACATCAAACAAACGGCGCAGCACCGTCCAAGGCTTATGAACCTCACCAATATAATGAACACCAACATCCCACTCATAACCATTGCGCTCATAGGCGTGCGTGTAGCC
>NZ_LWFE01000655.1:0-9565 GCF_001635675.1 Oleiphilus sp. HI0061
TTGTTGTGGGTAGGGGATTGAAATGCCGTGCGCATCAAATGCTTTCTTCACGCCTTCTTGCATATCAAAGAATACACCCCAGTAGTCGCTAGTGTTGACCCATAAGCGGACTGTAAAGTTAACCGAGCTGTCGGCAAGTTCTGCAACGACAAATACAGGAGCCGGGTCTTTGAGTACTCGGGCATCATGACTGGCGAGTGACTTCAGCAGAGACTTGGCCTGGTCAATATCGTCGCCATAGCCAATGCCAAAGCTCAGATCGACTCGGCGAGTAGTTTCTTTATTAATATTCACCATGCTGCTGCTCGAAAGAGAGCCATTTGGAATGATGACGACTCGGTTGTCGCCCGTCTTTAGAATGGTGTTGAAAATCTGAATTTCAGATACGCTTCCGATGTAGCCCTGAGCTTCAATCAGGTCTCCTACCTTGAAAGGCTTGAATAGCAGAATGACAACGCCTCCGGCGAAGTTGGCTAGGCTTCCTTGAAGAGCTAGGCCAACAGCTAAGCCGGCAGCACCGAGTACTGCCACAAATGATGTTGTCTCGATGCCGACCATCGAGGCAACTGAAATCAACAAGACTACTTTCAGAATAACTGAAAGAATGCTGCAGACGAATTGACCAAGCGTCGCATCGACCTTGCTTGTGAGATTGTTGTTAAGAGTGCGTATGAAGCGATTGATGACCCATAGGCCGATGATGAGCGTAACGATCGCTAAGACCAGTTTGGGGCCGTAACTTAAGCTGAGTGTGTAGGCTGTCTGTAACAGCTCTTGAATCTGATCGCTGCTTTGATTGATATCTTCCATTTAAGCTTCCTTGATTAAGTAAAAAAGTGAGTTTGAAATTTAAATTCAGAAGCATAGACAGAAGCAAAAGAGAAAAAGTCACAAAGAAAGTTTATTTATATTTCATTGATCTGAGTGCGTGTGTGTTATTGGGAATTGATCTATGATTCTTTGTTCCGGTGTCCCGTATTCGCCAACATTCATCATTATTGCCGAGGATTAAAATGAAAGACGATACCATCGCAATTCATCACGGATATGAAACAGACCCTACAACCAAGTCCGTAGCAACACCTATTTACCAGACAGTCGCATACGAGTTTGATAATGCTCAACATGGTGCTGACTTATTTGACCTGGCTGTACCGGGTAATATCTACACGCGAATAATGAACCCCACTAACGATGTGCTTGAAAAAAGAGTAGCGGAGTTAGAAAAAGGTATTGCGGCCTTGGCTGTGAGTGCTGGCAGTGCTGCCATTCATTACGCGATTATAACGATCGCCAGCAAGGGCAAGAATATTGTTTCAGTACCTCAGCTCTATGGCGGTACTTATACACTTTTCAAGCATATGCTGCCGAGCCAGGGAATTGATGTACGTTTCGCTGAAGATGATAAGCCTGAGTCCTTAGCAAAGCTGATTGATGAAAATACCGCAGCCGTTTATTGCGAGAGTATTGGTAACCCCGCGGGTAATGTTATCGATCTGGAAGGCATGGCGAAGATTGCGCATGATAAGGGGGTGCCGCTTATCGTTGATAATACAGTTGCCACGCCAGCTTTATGTAAGCCTATTGAGTATGGGGCAGATATTGTTGTTCATTCGCTTACCAAGTATATGGGTGGGCATGGTAATTCGTTAGGCGGGATTGTCGTTGACTCAGGAAACTTCCCCTGGGCGGAGCATGCTGAACGATTCCCTATGTTGAACGAGCCAGAACCTGCTTACCATGGCGTGATCTATACCGAGGCAATGGGGCCAGCAGCTTTTATTGGACGATGCCGGACAGTTCCTTTGCGTAATACCGGGGCGGCCTTATCACCTATGAATGCCTTTTTATTGCTTCAGGGAATTGAAACGCTAGGTCTTCGTATGGAACGTCATTGTGAAAACGCAATAAAAGTGGCCGAATTTCTAGAAGGGCACGATCTAGTTGAGTGGGTTGGTTATGGTGGCTTGCCCTCAGATGAGAACCATGAGCTAGCCAAAAAATATATGAAAGGTACACCGTCGGCCATTATGACCTTTGGAATTAAAGGTGGTTTAGAGGCAGGTACGCGTTTCTATGATGCCTTGGCACTGTTTAAGCGTTTGGTAAATATTGGTGATGCTAAATCATTGTCGTGTCATCCTGCTTCGACAACGCACAGGCAAATGACAGAGGAAGAACAGAAAGTCGCGGGTGTTACGCCTGAAATGATTCGACTATCAATCGGTATCGAGCATATCGATGACATTCTTGAAGATTTGGAGCAAGCACTGAAGGCTTCGGTAGGCTAGAACGAAAGAGGCTGCTATGTAGCAGCCTCAATTTTTCTATCTCAATTTTACTCGCTCAATAAAGCGGCGATCTTAGCTTAGGCGTGGCAGTTAGTGTCTTTTTCGCCTTGGCTTGTATTAGAGATAGCGTCTTCATTGTTAGCTTTTTTCTTTTGGATGCCGTGGTTAATAATAAATGAAAAACCGACAACCATTGCAACCGTTACGATAAGGCTAGTAAAAAATGGAAATCCAAACATAATTTTATTCCTCTTAATGTCTATTTAAAGACTACAGCGCAAGTATTGGCGCTTCGATAAATACAAGTAAACTCATGAAGGAATACGAACTGCAAGCTCAGTCTAAGTCGCCTGCTTCTAATTCCAAATCAATGTTTCTAATCCCTAGTTCGTAATCAATCCATTTAGAAATAGCTTTCATGATGCTCATAAGCGAGTCCTCACTATTTGGTGGATTAGACAAATATGGCTTAGGGTAAAAATGCCAAATTCATCACAGTTCCGTTTTGGAACCTTGTGTAAAGTATATGGTTCCATAATAGAACTCGTCAAGTGAATCTATTGTGACGACTTGCTAAAATACTGTTCTATTTCTGGTATAATGGCTTTGTTTGATTTAGATCAACTTTGTATATTGGAACAGTGGCTAGTCTTATTAGGCGCGAATAATTCAAATAAAATGCAAAGAGGTAGCTATGCGTTGGGAAGAGATTGACTCTCAGGTTTGTTCAATTGCTAGAGCATTATCAATATTTGGTGATCGTTGGACGCTGTTAATCATCCGGGACGCATTTCGCCGCGTCAGGCGCTTCTCAGAGTTTCAAAAATCTTTAGGGATAACCCGCCATCGTTTGTCTGACCGTCTAAATCGTTTGGTGGAAGCTGAGGTTTTAACCAAAGTCTTATATGACGAGAAGATGTCTCGTTATGAATACCATTTAACTGAGAAAGGAATGGATCTTTATCCGGTGCTGATGACGGTTGTTCAATGGGGTGACAAGTGGCTATGTGATGGTGACGGTGCACCGATTATGTTCCAGCATAAAACTTGTGGTCATGTTTCCAGCCCTCGTTTTGCTTGCGATCATTGTGCACATGACTTACATGCCAGGGATATGAAGCCAGTATTAGGGCCAGGTGTAGAGAAGAAATTGGAGCGAGGGGAGTTAACGACAGATGACCCCGAGCATATTCATGACATTGTTTATTGAGTATAAGTACTCAGAGTCTCGATGAGATTGTTGTAAAGATAATAGTGGCGAGCATATCGCTTGATCTGAATTTAGTTAAGTAATAAATCAGTATCTATTGCGACAAACTTAGTGGCGGAACATATCAGTGACGAAGCTGTTAGTGCTTTAACGCCGTAGACCTCTACAGCAGAGCTGTGTTTCAGTTTGATTCGATCGACGAGCAGGTCGAAATCTCCATCACCAGATGCTAAAACAAGGATGTCACTGTGTGCCGCAAACTCCATAGCATCGAGTGTGATACCGACATCCCAATCAGCTTTAGCAGAGCCGTCAGCGCGCTGAATGTAGGGCTTCAACTTTACCTTAAACCCTATCGCTCTAAGTATATTCTGAAACTGTCTCTGTTTTTCATCTGCGGGCTCCGTTGCATAGGCCACGGCATTAACGACGTGTCGATTTTGGGTCACCTTTGCCCAAAATGCATTGTAATCAAAATGGCGGCCATAGGATTGTCTGGTCGTGTAGTAAATATTCTGTACGTCGACCAAAATAGAAAGAGTTTCCATTGGCTAAATTTTTCCAAAATAGTGGTGATGGCCTCTCTTGCATAAGAAGACCTAAAACTTACTGCTTTAGTGCCCGTGATATTGCCCAGCGCGTTTTTCTAGTAAAGCTTTCACTGCCTCTAAGTGATCTTCTGTTTGATGCAGACCAGCTTGAACTTTTGCACATTGGTCTAGCATTTCAGGTAATTTGAGTCGTTCACTTTGACGTAGTAGCTTCTTAGTGGCTCGAACGGCAAGAGGCGGGTTTGAAGCGATGCTATGTGCGATTGAAAGTGCGCGCTCAAGCATGTTTGAAGTTTCGATGCACTCAGACACCATCCCCCAAGATAGCGCTGTTTGAGCATCAACCATATCGCCAGTCAGTGCCATTTGGCTGGCTTTTGCTATGCCAATAATTCTTGGCAAGAACCACGCGCCGCCGTCTCCCGGAATGATGCCAAGTTTGACAAAGCTTTCGGCAAAGCGGGCTTTATCGGAAGCGATGCGAATATCGCACATCATTGCCAGGTCACAGCCTGCACCGACTGCGGCGCCATTTACGGCGGCAATAACGGGGATCTCGATATTCCATAAGGACAAAGGAATACGCTGAATTCCGTTTTTATAGCTTTGTTCTATTTCTTCTTTATTGCCGCCAAACATATCAGTTTTATTGAGCATATCTTTGACATTGCCGCCGGCGCAGAAACTCTTTCCTTCTCCGGTCAGCACCATGACGCGAATTTCGCTGTTATTGTTTGCTAAATCGCATACACGCTCGATTTCTTCAACCATTGCTTCGTGAGACATCGCATTGTGAATATCAGGTCTATTCAACGAGACAAGCAAGACGTGCCCGTCTTGTTGAACGCGTAGCTCTTTAAAGGTTTGCATATTGTGCGAAAGGTCGATTAGGTTGGTCATGCTTGGCCCGTAATACAGTTTCTATGTGTCTTGCTCAATACGGAGAAATTCTTGTTTGAGGTCGACTAGTTTGCTGGCATCACTTAGCTTTGGCAGTGCTGACAGTGAGTGGTCGGTTTGTAGCAGTAAGGCTTCATTCTTGTCGACAAGTATATTTAACATCTCATGTTCTTGAGCCTTAACCTGATACATGTTCTGCATGGTCGCGACATTGCTTTGGAAGGTTGATAAGACCTCTGCCGAGTCACGATATAAAGCATTATTGCTAAGTGCACTTTCAAGGCGAGTAGCATTTTCCAGGAGGGTTTCTGTATGTTCTAGATTTTGTTTTAGTTCTTGTCGAAGTCGATCAAGGCGTGCTTGATCTTGAGCGAGTTGGTCCTGATTTTCGTCGAGCAGCAAGCGATGAATAACTACAGTTACGCCGTTCACAAATTGTTCGAGGATTTTATCTTTAAAAGGAAGGTCGTCGACGATGCTACTGCGACTTTTGACGATCTTGAAAATCTCGCCTTCAAGCATTCCCACTAGGCAGCCAATATCGTAGGCTTTTTCTGGTAGATCTTCCCTTTGCGTAATTGAAAGGTTGTCTTTGGCGACAACTGTCATCAGATTGAGTATGCACTTGGCTTGCATAGATCGAGCTTCGATTAGATCCACGATGGCTCCTTAAGTAAAGAGTAATGCGAGACGAGATAAAAATAAGAGTCTAGCTGAAACCCTCAAACTTATGAATAACTAATAGGTAGCATTTGTGATATGGAAGATTATACATCGGTAACATAAGCTGCCATGACGGACGAACTTGTTATGTTTTGCTTAGACTCCCTCATTAGCGATAAGGTCATCGCCATCTAAAAGAGGTTGATTGAGTTGATGAGTAATACAGCCGAGAATATGTTGATAAAGATCATAAGCGGGGCTGTTATCCAGAATACCGGATTCACTGGAGAGCCAGAATAAGTCTTCACTATCGCTGTTCAGCTTGTTCGTGGTCTGCTCTAGCTGGAGGCCGCGAGCTCGTAAGCGTTTGAATTCGTTGCAGGGGAGCGAAAGTAAAATTCGGTCATCGAAGCGTAAACGTGCAAGAGAGAAGGCTGCCAGATACATTGCTTCTGAAAAACTGTACTTTTTGGCTTCGGTGTCGCAATACTCGGGGTTGATGCTAAGTCGAGATATTTCGCACAAAGATAAATGGCATCCAGAGGAAAATACCTGATCGATAAACCCTAGTGAGCAGGAGTTTGCCCTTTGGCAGGGCAAGGTGGGTTGCGCTGATAAGCTTTCAACTGAGTGGCTGATACGTATGCAGGCAATATATTGTCTGCTGCTATTCTCTTGAAGGAGCAGGTGTGTCGAGTTGTGGTCATATTGGTCAATGACCTGCTCAACATGAGTGAGTCCGTCAAAGTCTTCTTTGCTCTGTTTAAAACGTGTTTGATAAGCTATACGTTTTTGTTCTTCACTGTAAGCACAGACAAAGTTGAACTGTGCGATGAAGTTATCTACCAGCTGAAGTGATTGCATTGCTCTACCTACGATTACAGTAAGGGGCGATAGATATAGCTTAAGAAAACGCTATGACTTTGTAATCAAGTCTCCGATAAACGGTCAGTTTTAAGGCTGAGTAGTCGCCAGAACGAAAATAATGAGAAGTGCATCAAATACGCGCTAAACAATATTAAGCCTACAAGGAAGTTAGTTTTTCCTTAATCGTAAATTTATGGGGAGAGTCTATCAGCTCGACAATGTGGTCAGCGAGCACGTTTGCTTTAACTGGTAGGGTGAGCCAGCCCGCCAGAATTTGTAGGTGTTTTTCATTCTTATCGCTTGGCAGGGAGTGAGGGTAGTGAGCACTCACGCCCAGACAAATCGCATTGGCTTGCAAGTGCGATTCAATAAACTTATTTAGCAGTCCGCTTTCGGCAACGCTTCCTTTTCCGTCAGGCTCAAGATTGATAATAATTGCATCGAACTTCCTATTTTGAAGATATTCTTGGGCTATTTGGGCTGAGGTCGTGGTAAAAACCAAATAGCCCCGTTGTTCCATTTCGTCGACCATGCCGTGAAATATATCGATACCGTAAGTACCGATGATAAGAATCTCTTTCGCTTTTTCCTGCATAATTTCTACCTTAGAAATATCGGAGTCAAAATACTAGCTGGCCCGAATTATTAAAAACCGGACCAAGCTAGTATAGCAAAAATAGTTAAGAATTCATTTTATAGCTGTCTTTCTTCGCATAGGCAAAGTCGTTCAGAACTTTTTCAAAGCGCCTCGAATAAGCCTTTGGCTTGCTTAGCATCAGCTGACAGAAAACTTGCTGAACCTTTGTGTTGCTAGTTTTAGAGTAAAGTTGAAGTGCATATTTTGAGAAGTCTCTGACCATAAAATCAAATATTTGATCAATTAGGTCATCGTCAATTTCATTCAGATCCCAGCTTTCTAAAATCAACTGGCCGTAAGCGACCAAGGTAAATAACTCACCGACAATGAGTAAAAAGTCGATGTCCTTAATTTGCATCTTATTTGGGCGGGCCAGCATGAGCATTTTTTTGAAGATGGCTATCTGCTTTTTGAAAATATTGACGTTGGGCAAGTCGCATTTATCATACGCCAAGTGATAGTCGTGGAAGCGAGTTTTTCCGAGCCCTTTTGGGGTGAGTAGTTTGGCAAAAATCTGTTCCTTCTTGTTGAATTCAAGAAACTCAGTGTACCAGCGTCGACTCTCATAATTGGCTTTGGTTTTCGCGAGCCCTAGCCCTTCAAAGAAGTCGATAGTCTTTAGCATGATGTCGCGCGTTTCTTTGTCAGGTTATTCTTGAGCAAACTTCTTTGGGTTGAGTAGGTGCATAGTGAATTGTCCTTTGCGATTGCTGTGCGAAATATTTGCAAGCCTAGATTAGAGCGCATTGAAAGCGAAATAAAGGTAAGGAAAAGGGCCTAAACAAATTCTAGTTCACGGATCGTCAAAACCAGTAAACAGTTGTGTGGTGGTGCTGCAGTCGTTTGCTTAGTGTATGTGCCAGCTTGATAAACGTGATAGTTGTTCTGGGCATCGCGTGGGTGAATTAATGGGAACGAGTGTGAGCTCCGGGTTCGCTCTAAAATAAAATTATTTATGCTGCCAAGCTGATATAGATCAAGCTTGGCCTTTTGTAGAAATACCCGGGCATTGCTCTGTCCGGGTAAGTTGATTGCTTTATAGGGCGATGAAGTCTGGTTTTTCTCTGACAAAGCACTCAGGGCAGGGAAAGTCTTCAGGAACCTCTTCCCACTTAGTGCCAGCGGGGTAGCCTTCGTGCTCGGCACCTTTAGCTTCATCATATATATAGCCGCAGTCAGGGCATTGAAATTGACTCATGGTCTAAACCTCCTTATGTCTCTTAAGCTGCTTCGGCTGTTTCGCTGACTTTATCACTCACAGGTGGCTGGTGATATTTGTTGTAGACCAGTTCTTTGGAGTCTGGGTCTATATTGACTTTGTCCATATCATTACCAGCCCAATCTATGACTTTTTTGTCCATGATTGAAAACCAGAGTGGTGGGATCATGGCAACCAAAAACATAAGCGGGTAGCCAGAAGGTAGAGAGGGGACGTCGTCGTAATCACGAAGAACTTGATATGGGCGTGTAGGGTGCGCATGATGGTCTGAATGTCGCTGAAGGTGTAATAAAACCAGGTTGGATGCTTTGTGATTACTATTCCAGGAGTGATGAGGTTGGCAGCGCTCATAGCGGCCGTTTTCTTTTTTCAAACGAAGTAATCCATAGTGTT
The DNA here is from genome assembly GCF_001635675.1 of Oleiphilus sp. HI0061. Taxonomy (NCBI): domain Bacteria; kingdom Pseudomonadati; phylum Pseudomonadota; class Gammaproteobacteria; order Oceanospirillales; family Oleiphilaceae; genus Oleiphilus; species Oleiphilus sp. HI0061. Next base: position 8,732 of record NZ_LWFE01000655.1, read on the forward strand.
CTACATAATTGGCGCATGTCAGCTGCCACCAACCATAAGCGGCCGAGATTAATAGGAAGGGGATCATAACCGGGCCAAAAAAGGCAAGCATCAGGGTATAGGCTGAAATGGTGAGCGCTGCTGGTTGCAGAATCTCGTTATCCCAAGACCATTCTGATTTTCCTAAACGGTGCAAGCGGTTTGCTTCGAGCCCCCAGGCTCGTCGAAACGCACCAGGAATCTCTCTTTTTACAAACTTGTAAATATTCTCTCCAAAGCGTGAAGATGCTGGATCTTCTGGTGTTGCAACATCCTTGTGGTGTCCTTTATTGTGTTCGATAAAAAAGTGGCCGTAACCACTGGTAGCCAGCATGACTTTCGCAGCGGCAACTTGCTTTCTATCTTTCACTTTATGCCCCATTTCATGACCTGCAACCAAACCTAAGCCGTTGAGAATACCCGCACTGAGTGCAGCGCCGAGTATATTGATCCAGGACCAGTTATATTGAGATACAACAAAGGCGATACCAACGAGAGAAACCCAGTGCAAGGCGGTCGCAATATACATAATATTGACATAATAGCTTTGGTCTTTGAGCTGTGAAACGAGTTCGTCGTCTGGATTAGCGCGGTCTTCACCAAATACGTGATCAGCTAGAGGTAGCATGCCGTAAAGAAAAACCACAGTAAACCAAAGCCAAAGGCCATAACCGGTTTCAACGGCAGCATAAGCGGAGGCTAAAGGAATCATTGGCGTAAGGATAGAGAGTAAGTACCAGTAGCGTTTGCTACGGATCCATGCGCCAGTTTGCTGAGGGTAAACGGTAGTGTTCATAATACGCTCTCTTGTTTTTC
>NZ_LWFE01000656.1:0-713 GCF_001635675.1 Oleiphilus sp. HI0061
GAAGGTGAGGTCATTAGCGGGCTTGCGGGCAATGATACGATCACAGGTCAAGAGGGGAATGACCAATTCTTCGGTGATGAAGGTAATGACATATTGTCTGGAAACCAAGGGAGTGATGAGCTAAATGGGGGGGATGGGCAAGACACATTATATGGAAATGATGGTGATGACACCTTAATTGGCGGTAATGGCGATGACTATTTATACGGAGGTGCGGGCCATAATATCTATCACTATGCTTTGGGAGATGGGAATGATCAAATTCGTGCAGAAGGTGCTGAAGCGTCTCATCTACTCATATTTTCCGAGACGGTTGACCCAAGTGAAATAGACCTGGTGAATAGCGACGATGATTTGATCATAACCCTGACTGCCAGCGGAGAAACAATCGAAGTCTTTGGCTTTTTCGATACGGATCCAAGCCAGAGAACAAGTCTCTCGATTCAATTTGATGCAACTTCGTCAACATGGTCAGATTCTGAGCTTCGAACTAAAACATTTGAGGCAACAGCGGGCAACGATACCATTCAGGGGACAGCTGACGCTGATACGCTAAGTGGATTGGCGGGAGATGATAATCTAAATGGCTTGGACGGTGATGACATACTCTTAGGCGGAGAAGGGCGCGACACCTTAAATGGAGGTACCGGCAATGATACTTTAGATGGTGGTGCGGGGGACGATTCCCTAACAGGTGGTTTAGGCAATGATAC
>NZ_LWFE01000657.1:0-500 GCF_001635675.1 Oleiphilus sp. HI0061
AGAAGCACCTAAGATCAAATACCCTCCCTTCTTCAAAACACTATGTATTTTGACCAGAATCTTTCGTTTTAATTCAGGTGAGAAATAGATCAAGACATTTCTACAAAAAACCACATCGAGATTAGTTCCAACTCGACCGTAACCTTCCATCAAGTTTAACAACTGAAAATCAATGCTAGTTTTGTACTCAGGTTTAATCTGCCAACGACCATCTTCAAGCGAACTAAAACACTTCTTCAAGCGTTGCTCAGACATTCCGCGCCCAAGCGCCAACATCTCATAGATACCAGACTTCGCGTTAGCAAGCACTGTCGGTGAGATATCTGTCGCGACAACCTTTACCCCCCCCTTCAATCTACCGGGCTTAGACTCTTGAAACTCTTTCGCAATGATAGAGATCGAATAAGGCTCTTGACCTGTTGAGCATGCTGCTGACCATATTTTCAAGGGTGCAATAGTATTCTGCTTATCTGCTTCAACGAAGATTTTTTCTTTTAGAA
>NZ_LWFE01000658.1:0-752 GCF_001635675.1 Oleiphilus sp. HI0061
TTTCTCCGGATACGGATACACGATAATGCGAGCATTTATTTCGAAAGCCACGTTACTTTATCTGTTACTCAGCACCACGACCGCCCTCGCTAACAAACAAGATCAAGTAGCTATTTCTTTGGCCTTTACTTTTTCAATGCCCCCATACTTAAGCCAGGATAAAAAAAGCGGTATTGAACGTGACATTATCTATAGCGCACTTACCCAAGCAGGCTACGAATCAATTAGTATTGAGAATGTCCATTACCTACGCGCAATAGAGTTAGTTAAAAGTGGCAGCATCGACGCAATTGTTTCAAATCAATCAAATACGATCTATTCTTCCAATTTGCCGGGTATTTCCACGAGCCACAAAACACTTGACTATGTGGACTGTGCCATCTCACTCGCTAGCCAGAACCTACAACTTAAAACTATATATGATTACTATGACAAGCATATTTGGGCTTTCAAAAGTGCGAGCACTACCTTGGGCCAAGACTTTCAGCTTATGACTCAGAATAACAAGAAGTACACTGAGGATGTTGATCAATTAAAACAACTCGACATGCTCGCAATGAAGCGCATTGACATTGCTATTTCGGATCGAAATATTTTTTCCAGCAAACACAAAAACAGCAGGAAATATCAATCCCTGGAATTTAGCTTCGACAATATTGCTCCCCCCACTTCTCGAGTAATTCGATCGATGGATAGGACATTAATCCAAAAGTTCAATAAGGGCTTGGAGGGCATTCAGGGTAATGGTGAGT
>NZ_LWFE01000659.1:0-599 GCF_001635675.1 Oleiphilus sp. HI0061
GAGTACTCCATAAATCCATCTGAGATTGAAAATGCTATCAGCAAAGAACTTCTGCCAATGTTATTTACGGACCTTGGTTTGGAAGACGCAGAGCGCTATATACAAGAAGTGTTGAAGATTACTCGCCTCGGCCTACACCGCGATTAAGGGAGAGGGATCTATGTCTTCAAGCGGGATGGGCGCTGAGATTTGCACTCATACACAAGAGCGAGGCGTATTAGCATATGGTGATGACGTAATTCATTACGACATTATTCGCAGAAGCGAGCATCAAGCAAGTACTGATACTGCTAAAGCACGCAAGGTCTTAATTAAAGTCCACCCTGACCAAAGAGTGGTTGCCACGGTGCCTTATGATGCAACAGAGCAATCAATCCAAAAGGCCATCGCAAAACGTGCTCGTTGGATTTGGAAGAATATTCAAGACTTTGCAAGACAACACGAATACGTGCTACCGAAACAATATATCAGCGGGGAAACGCAATTCTATTTAGGTAAGCGCTATGTTCTCAAAGTGATTCTCGATGACGAGCTAACGCCTGCTGTAAAACTTAGTCGCGGTAAGCTCAATGTCACGTTGGCTAAGAAACCTGAGAATC
>NZ_LWFE01000660.1:0-603 GCF_001635675.1 Oleiphilus sp. HI0061
CGTTGATAATATCTACCGTTACACACTGGCAGGTACTGAAGTATCAGCACTGCTAGGTCGTATGCCTTCAGCGGTAGGTTATCAGCCTACACTAGCTGAGGAAATGGGTGTTCTTCAGGAGCGTATTACATCTACTAAGACTGGTTCGATCACATCGATCCAGGCAGTATATGTACCTGCGGATGACTTGACTGACCCATCTCCAGCAACAACCTTCTCTCACTTGGATGCAACAGTTGTATTGAGTCGTGACATCGCTTCTAAGGGTATTTACCCAGCGATCGATCCACTAGACTCTACTTCTCGTCAGCTAGATCCTTTGGTGATTGGTGCTGAGCACTATGAAATTGCACGTGGTGTACAGACAGTACTTCAGCGTTATGCTGAATTGAAAGACATCATTGCGATTCTTGGTATGGACGAATTGTCTGAAGAAGATAAGCAGACAGTTGCACGTGCTCGTAAGATCGAACGTTTCTTGTCACAGCCTTTCCACGTTGCCGAAGTATTTACGGGTGCACCGGGTAAGTATGTATCTTTGAAAGACACTATCCGTGGCTTCCAAGGTATCTTGGGCGGTGAGTACGATGATCTTCCTGAGCA
>NZ_LWFE01000661.1:0-510 GCF_001635675.1 Oleiphilus sp. HI0061
TCAACCAAGAGAGCCAGACAACTAGCAAATGGCGGCAAAGAGCCTTTCGTAGAGTGGGAAAATGACAAACCTACTGTTGTTGCCTTGCGTGAAATTGCAGAAGGTTTGATCAATGATGATGTGATCAAGCGCGAAGAGATTTCTTCTTAATCTGCTGAAAAATGAATAAATTATGTGGTTTTCTTGAGAATTACTCTTGAAAATCATCTGTTCTCACTTAAGATAGGTGAGAGCGCATAAAGCTGAATGGAAACGTTCGGCTTTTTTTTGCTTTAGAGCTTATCCCCCTCGTATTTTAAGGCACTCGTGTTTCTAGAAACATATTATTAAAGAACAGGCAGAACAGGCATTGATAGAATCACTCGAAGCGGCAGTCAGAACTTATCTGGATGACAACAAGGTCTCTATGATCTTGCAGGCTTTCGAGTGTGCTAAAGATGCACACGAAGGTCAGTACCGTCGAAGTGGCGACCCATACATCATCCATCCGGTAGCCGTTGCCAAGATCCT
>NZ_LWFE01000662.1:0-1591 GCF_001635675.1 Oleiphilus sp. HI0061
GCACCAGCATCGGTATAAGGGGTATTTAGCTCATGGTTAAGTGGGCTGCTACCTAACACGGTGATGCTAGGAGCGCCGGTATCCTGAACATTGACCGTTCGATTAACGGTGTTGGCAGGGTTACCCGATGAGTCGTTCACGTTGTAGCTCAGTACATAGCTACCAACAACTGCAGCATTGACCGTACCACTGACACCGATATTTGAAGATACATCTCCGTCGACATTATCTAGCGCTGTCGCACCCGGGTCGGTGAAGATTGTATTCACCTCATGATCGATCGGGTTGTTTCCGATCAGTGTAATAACAGGGCCGCTCGCATCAGCAACATTAACTGTTCGTGTGACGGGCATTGCATCGTTGCCAGCCGCATCACTTACGTTATACACAAGTGTATAGCTGCCAATTGTACCGGTATCAACAGCGCCACTCTGAATAATGCTTGCTGAAATATCGCCATCAATATTGTCCGACGCACTCGCACCCGCATCATTGTAGACACTACCTAGAGCGATATTAATGCTGCTGTCACCATTAAGTGTAATGACAGGGGCGGTAAAGTCGTTCACATTTACCGTGCGCGTTTGCTGTACGGCAGGGTTACCGTTGGAGTCACTGACATCATAGGTAATGACATAAGTACCAGCAACGCTAGAGTCGACCATTGTGCCGCCAACTATAATGCCTGCAGATAGGTCTCCGTCAAGTGCGTCATTCGCAGTCGCACCAGCATCGGTATAAGGGGTATTTAGCTCATGGTTAAGTGGGCTGCTACCTAGCAGAGTGATGCTAGGTGCGCCAGTATCTTGAACGTTAATTGTTCGGGTAACGGTAGTAGCAGAGTTGCCTGAGGAATCGTTCACGTTGTAGCTCAGTACATAGCTACCAACAACTGCAGCATTGACCGTACCGCTGACACCGATATTTGAAGATACATCTCCATCGACATTATCTAGCGCTGTCGCACCCGGGTCGGTGAAGATTGTATTCACCTCATGATTAATGGGGTTGGTTCCGATCAGCGTAATAACAGGGCCGCTCGCATCAGCAACATTAACTGTTCGTGTGACGGGGATTGCAGCGTTGCCAGCCGCATCACTCACGTTATACACAAGGGTGTAGCTACCAATTGTACCGGTATCAACAGTGCCACTCTGAATAATGCTTGCTGAAATATCGCCATCAATATTGTCCGACGCACTCGCATCCGCATCATTGTAGACACTACCTAGAGCGATATTAATGCTGCTGTCACCATTAAGCGTAATGACTGGGGCAGTAAAGTCGTTCACATTTACTGTACGTGTTTGCTGTACGGCAGGGTTGCCGTTGGAGTCACTGACATCGTAGGTGATCACGTAGGTACCAGTAACACTGGAATCTACGGTAGCACCACCGACGATGATGTTAGTTGAGATATCACCATCCAGCGCATCGCTTGCAGTCGCGCCAGCATCGGTATAGGGGGTATTTAGTTCATGGTTAAGTGGGCTGCTACCTAGGAGAGTGATGCTAGGTGCGCCAGTATCTTGAACGTTAATTGTTCGGGTAACGGTAGTAGCAGAGTTGCCTGAGGAATCGTTCACGTTGT
>NZ_LWFE01000663.1:0-595 GCF_001635675.1 Oleiphilus sp. HI0061
CACCGCCCGTCACACCATGGGAGTGGATTGCACCAGAAGTAGTTAGTCTAACCTTCGGGGGGACGATTACCACGGTGTGGTTCATGACTGGGGTGAAGTCGTAACAAGGTAGCCCTAGGGGAACCTGGGGCTGGATCACCTCCTTAAACGAATCGTGATCGTTTCGGTCAGAGTTCACACGAATTGCTTGGTTATAGAATTAAAGAGAGCGTAAGGGCAATAGGCCCTATAGCATCTTACTGAGAGGTAATTTGCGCAGAAGGCCTGTAGCTCAGGTGGTTAGAGCGCACCCCTGATAAGGGTGAGGTCGGCAGTTCAAGTCTGCCCAGGCCTACCAGATTTCAGTTACTCATCGTTAAATGATTACTCGCATAGCAGGCTATGCTTCGCAGTCATTTGCATAGATTAACTAAAATCTACGATTTTTTGAGTCTGACTTTAATGAACGTTAAAGCAGAGGATAAAATGCTCTGGGATTGGGGCTATAGCTCAGCTGGGAGAGCGCCTGCCTTGCACGCAGGAGGTCTGCGGTTCGATCCCGCATAGCTCCACCAATTTCCAAAATTGAAATGATTATAAATAAGTGTATTTGCTT
>NZ_LWFE01000664.1:0-561 GCF_001635675.1 Oleiphilus sp. HI0061
GTATGGCTACTTTATGTATCCAGCTGCGTTAGGCGAAGCAACATTGACGGGCGGTGCATGGGATGGCGCAACGTGGACACCCTATAACCCAACCATTGACGAAATGACAAATCAATCCGGTCCTGTTGTTATGACTCGTGATAATACGGACTGGTTCGTCTATCGAACAGACTTCCCAGGTGCTTACCCTATGCTTATCAGTTTAGAGTTTGAGAATACTGGGCTTAGTGTCGGTGATGTGATCGCTTGCGAAACCTCTTCCTACCCTAGAATTGAAAGTACCGATCTTTCATTTAACCTTGATAGTGCTTCACTCTATACACCCCCTGAACCCGAAATTCCATCAGGTGAAAATATCGAAACTTGCACTATGTCAGCTATGCCAATGGTCGGTACGATTGATTACTCCACATCGCCCTGGACTATTAACTCAAACAATTTAAGTTCTTCTGGTGGTCAGGATTTCACCATCAATCTAGGCACAAACGAATATGGATTCTTCGCTTACCCTGCTGCCTTAGGCGAAGCCTATTTTTATGATCGGGATAACATGAATATCCT
>NZ_LWFE01000665.1:0-347 GCF_001635675.1 Oleiphilus sp. HI0061
AAATGTTCAATGCTTTCTTCATCCTGCGCTCTCCATAAGTGTGGTCGCTGGACTCTGCTATATCCGTTATCCAATCAAGCATTTCCTGATGATCCGGGTCATCTGGTTGACTACGCTTGCGCTTGGCAAAGCTATAATAACTGTTTCGTTTCACTCCAAATAGCTGACACATCAGGTCAACCGGCCAGGTCTTCTTATGTTGAGTGATAAAGTCATACTTCACTTCGTTTCTTTGGCAAAGAAGACCGTCGCCTTTTTTAGTATTTCCTTTTCTATTTCAAGGCGCTTAACCTGCGCCTTAAGTCTTCTAATTTCTTCTTGCTCTGACGTAAGCTTGCCATTGCCTC
>NZ_LWFE01000666.1:0-6066 GCF_001635675.1 Oleiphilus sp. HI0061
ATCTTCAGCAAGATAAGTTGGAGTTATTAAAACTTATCGGTAGTAAACGGGGCTGCCTAAGGGCGGGTGCTATTGTCGACTTATATCAAGCAGCAACCATTGTTCTAAATGAATTACGTTCAGGCAAGCTAGGCCAGATTTGCCTCGAGACTCCAGAAATGATGGAACGAGAACTTGCTGAGTTCCGCGCCATGATTGAAGCCAAGCGCCAGGCTGAAGAAGAGGCAAAGGAAAAACGTAATAAGGACTCTGATTAAAGATAATGTCAGAACTTAGCCTTGTTCAGTGTGCATTAATCGCTCTCACCTTTATTTGGAGTGGATTTGTGCGTTCAGGCTTAGGCTTTGGGGGAGCAGTACTATCACTGCCCTTCCTACTGTTAATTCACAATGACCCTTTGCTTTACCTGCCAATCATTTCGCTTCAGTTGCTATTCTTTTCGGGCTTAATATTTTTTGAAAATCACAAGATTCGCAAGAAATATGCACACCAGGGCGCACAAGACGAATCAGCTATTGATTGGCCCTATCTAAAGCGTGCGCTTCTAATTATGCTGATTCCTAAGATTATTGGCGTATTTGGGCTCATAACCTTGCCTGCTACCGTAATGGGTTTAATAATATTTTCTATCGTCGCGGTTTATTCCGTCACTTATATTTTTAACAAGCCCTTTAAGAGCCGTTTTAAGTCGCTGGATATCACTTTTTTAATGCTCGGTGGTTACGTCAGTGGCACCTCACTCATCGGAGCGCCTTTATTGACAGCTGTTTTCGCCTCACATGTTAAGAAAGAGCAGCTACGCGACACCTTGTTTGCCCTATGGTTTATTTTGGTATCGATCAAAGTCGCTGCTTTTGTTTATCTGAATGTCGAGTTCCACCTAATCCATCAACTATGGCTGCTACCCTGCGCGGCTCTTGGCCACTTATTAGGTTTAAAGTTTCACCGAAAACTACAAGAAACCGACTCAGTCGTATTCTATCGTGTAATGGGTAGCGTCTTACTGCTCGTCAGTTTTATTGGCTTGTTGCGTGCATTACAATAAGCCACCGTATTGAAAGTGAGGACCAATGCAAACCTTTCTTAGAAGATTAGAAATACTAAACTATTTGAAGTCGCAGCACCTCGCCATCGGCACGGATGAAATTATTCAGCATTTGAGTGATGCAGGCTATCTGGATACTCAGGCCTCCAAAGCAAAAAGCCAGTTTAGACTCGTACAACGTGACTTGAAGTTCCTACTCGGTGACGAAATAGACGATAACGACTACCATAACGAGTTTGGCCTAAGCACTGAAAAAGGCCTGGGAAAGAGCCGGCTCTGGCGTCTCGACCCTTATTCTCTTATTGGCTACAGTTTTGAGAAAATGCCTGACTACATGGCATTGGCACTCTCCATAAGCCAAAAGCATCTGAAGCAAGTCTTACCTGTTGATACTCAGAATGTCCTTAAATCTATTTTTCAGGAAGCTCAAGACAAGCTTCTAAAACAAGAGAAGTCGATTTCCCCCAAGCATTATCAACGCCTGACTAGCGCCGTAGAATTTTTCCAACGCGGGCAACAGTTAAAGGCTGCCGATTTTGACCTGGAAATGCTAAACCGGATATACAGCGCTATCCTTCATCGCAAACGCCTGATACTAAGCTATCAAAGCCAAGGAAAACTCAAAGATTATGAGGTTCATCCTTTCGGCGTTGCGATTATGCTGCCGAAAATATATTTAGTCGCCAAGAAGGAAGGTGACATGCAAAAGGGCGATGAGGCTTTTCGAAGTTTCTTGATTCATAAGATAAGTGACTTAAGTGTTAGCAGTCACGCAAATGCGGTGCCTGAAGATTTCGAGCTAAAAAGCTATCTAGATCAAGGAAATATGGATGTCTTAATCGACTTTCAAGACGCTCAGACTTACACCCTGGAGCTGAGTATTACGACGGGAAAACACAGCAATTTAATACAAGACTTACACGACAACCCTATCAGTCACGATCAGGAGCTACATCACGCTCACGATGATGACTGGAGCTTAAGTGCTACAACTAAGCGCACGGTTCAACTCAGAAACTGGTTAATGTCATTAGGCCCTCAGGCCAAAGTGATATCGCCCGACATCATCAAACAGGACCTTATCGATAACATCGACTTGATACGGGCGAACTATATAAAGCGTCAACACTGACATTAAGTTTAAACGAGATAAGCATGAAACTATTGGCTCTAGCGTCAATACATACTTCCTCTATTAAACTGGCTCAACCAGTACCAAACGCATATCCTGACCTTCAAAAATCTCTTTTAAAGTGTCACGAACATTATGAATGTTGTCGCTTTTGATGCGGAAACGAAACTTAGTGCCTTTTTGAGTGAATGCGTTAATTCTGAACATATTAGATCTCCTGATGATATAGGTCAGCAGCATTTAATGTGTGCTGCTAAGTAAGTACAGGATCTATAATATGGAGCGGAGCGACATATTTTGTCGCTAAATAGGAGTTTTCTTTAATTTCCTTTATTTTTCTTAAGAAAATCTCGATGCCATTGCTCAAGACGCTCAGCAACCCCTAATAATACATAGTCGCTGCGTAGCGAAGAGAATACATCAAAGGCGTGTTGCGCCCCCGCGATCTCGGCAAACTCCACACTTTGCTTAGACACTTCATCTAGCCGACTGGCAAAGTATTGCGCTTCCCCTAGAGACGTCAGCGAATCTTTATCGCCATGAATGATGAGGAAAGGAGGTGCCGCTTCATTAATGTGATTGATCGGCGACATATGACGATATATCTCGGTATTTTCTTGTTTTGTCTGTTTGATAATATTCTTGCGCATGATGATATCCAGGCCAACCGTCAGTTGCAGATTCTGCTCATTCATCAAGTCGTAAATACCATAATAGGGAATACAACCTTGCACACTGGTATCTACATCTTCGAAGCCAGGTTGTAGACTTTCATCATTGGCGCTCAGACTGAGCAAAGAACATAAATGGCCACCGGCAGAGCCCCCTGTTGTTACGATGAAGTCAGGATTACCACCATACTCCTTAATATGCTCCTTCACCCAAGCCAAGGCTCTTTTGCAGTCGATTATATGCTCTGGCATGGTCGCCTTCGGACTTAGCCGATAGTCAATGGCTACGCAAATCCAACCCCGTTTAGCCATTTCCACCATAAGCGGAATACCTTGCTCCTTTTTGCTGCCATAACCATGAGTCCAGGCACCGCCGTGAATCTGAAATAGTACCGGCGCAAAATTGGCGGTCGTTCTTGCTCGGCGAATATCGAGCTTCAGATTCATACCATCAACTTTATGGTAAACGACGTCTTTAATATTTTGCACACCGGGATCTGTCCAACTGTAGAAGGGATAAAGCAGCCGAAAAGTATCAAGCTCTTCATGACGGCTCCAGGAGCTATTATCTTCCTTACGACGATGAGGAATAACGATCTGATCCATCAGACCTTTGGCTTTGTAACCAGAAAAATAGTGGTAACTTAGAAACAGCCAGGAAAGCACACATATCACTAATGACACGGCTGGAATAAAACTGTCGACCGCACCAAAAACAACAAAGAGGAAGACAACTATCAACTGAAATGCAATAACGTGCAAAGCCAGCTCTCCGGTCAGCCAGCCCAGCAAAAAGCTAAGAACTATCCATTTCGGATGAGAGTAATGGGGACGCAATACATTAACAGCCATTGCCAAACACAAGAGACTGAATACAAAGAATACAAACGTCGCCATATTTACCACCTCAACTTAGGGATAGCTTTGCCGCAAAATCACACTATAAAAGACTTTCGCTAAAGAAACGTAACGTACCTAGAAAAGCGGCACGCCAAACAATTGCATATGGTGCATCGCGACAGCACCATAGGCGATCACGCCGACACCTATAACAACAAATGTCATATAGGCTGGCTTAGGTTCCGGCTTGACCCATTCTGACCGTTTGTTCGCACGAATCATATCTATTACAGCATAGGCAAGAAAACCACCAAATAACAGAATTGAAGCCGCATCACCATTGATTAACAGGTGCCCCAAAGCCCACAATTTTACGCCAGCTAACATTGGGTGACGAACTCTACGTTTAATGTTGGAAGGGATATAGGCCGCAACAAGCAAAATAAATGCAGGCAGCATCAGAAGCTTGGTCAGGTGTGACAAAAACTGTGGTGGTTGCCAAATAGAAATAAACGGAGCATCGGCCTTACCCATAATAATCAGAGCAAAACCTGCTATAGAAATCACCGCAAATATGCCTTTGTAGGGCAGTTCTCCAAGTTTATCGATATATTTTTGTCGCAATTCGGGCAAGGTAGGTAAAAGATGAATACCGATAAAAATAATCAGTCCAATAAGTAGTGTGGTCACGAATCTGTCTCCCAGGGCGTTTATTCAGGTCATCATTTTGTTTGTATTATTTTCCAGTGCAGAGGATAAGAGATCATCACTATTAAATGCTAGCCCTATACTGATGAATTCAGCATCTAAAACACAGTTTGCCAAATATGGAAGTTAAAGCAGCGCCCTTTAAGGAAGCCTCAGATCGGCAACAATTACGGTTAAAACCTACATAGCCTTACATTAAATAACAAGACTTAACACACTAAAAATTATAGTTAACTATAATTCGCCGCGAGTTTTTAGCCCTATCAACCTGCTTCGGAGATCTGAATGATTCGTACCTTAACCAGCTCGTTAAGTGCTTCACATGTTTTTCTATGCACCACTATCGCTATCACTCTTTTTTCGCCCAATAGCTTCGCCAACCCGCTCATGAGCAAAGAACAGTACGCCGACTATAGCGTACGCTATCAATGCGCCGAGATACTGTTTCATAATAATCTACAAAAGAAAGAAGCTGAACTCATTAAAATTGAAGACCAGTACGGCTTAACCGACGATAACTTTGATGCCTTTGACGAACTCATCACCGAATACGAGCGTGACGACACTTTGCTCGATACTGTCCGAGAACGCATCACTAAAGAATGCTCAAGCTAACAAAAAGTAAGAGGGCTCTATTCAATGAGCCCTTTCCTGTCACAATTTCTAATGGTAGAAACTGTCTTTCCCAAGCACTGTATATTCCAAACATATTCCCTGAGTTACTATAAGACACCTAATCAGAGGAATACTAAATGACTAACGTAGCCGACTATTTATTACTTACCGCAGCGTTTTCCTTACTGCTGTCTCTTGCCTTGGCTTGGTTAGCCTCCTTTATCCTTTACGCTGATATAAAAGCACTTAAGCGTCTATTTCCTGCTAGCCACCAGCTTATCCGAGCGCATATTGATTACATCTTGATGTGCCTATTGCTGGTAGCCTGCTATTATTTGAATGAAAAGCTTAGCCTAGAACTACCCGGCTGGGTCATTTACACCACGTGCTTTGGAGCACTGTACAACCCTTTCGGCTTCATTGTGCTAACTATAAAACCTCACATGGCTAAGCCTAAGTCGACTAGCGATAAAGCCCGCATTCTTCTAGGCTTCTTACCCGCGACAATTGGCTACGGTTACATTATGTGGCTTACCTTGATCACATTATTGTAAGCCCAGTAATCAAACCGCTTCTTCGAGATGGTAAGTCTGTGGTTATTAGCTATGCTAAGGGGTAGAAACAAGCTTATTCAGCTCCATTACAATACAAAGACCACAAATGAAAGCATTCTCAGCACACAACTGCCTGGTTATCTTACCGGCAACTCTTCTCTTTCCTTTAAGTTATTGGTTTGTAGGCGCTAGCACCGAAAACAGCTTACTAGCGTATATCTTGACTACCCTGATATGCTGCACATTGTCTTTGGTTTGGTATCAAAAAATAGTTATTTCACCCATAAACGCAGGAATCTCTGCATTAAAAGCGAACCTCGAAGAGAAGTTTTCTTACTCGACGCAATTAAATACCCAAAACATGTCTGGCGCGCCCAAAGAGTTATTTGAAATTTTGAATCAGCGCCTGAGCAATGCTGAGCAGGCTATACAGGGGATTCACCTTAGAGCCTCCCGCTTGCTCCCTATGAGCGCAGAATTAACCGAAACCTACAGTGCCAT
>NZ_LWFE01000667.1:0-3563 GCF_001635675.1 Oleiphilus sp. HI0061
CGCTGGAACTCCGTAGTCATACTCTGCAGCATGATCAAGTAGTTGTCGCATACTAATTAATGCCATGATTATCTCCGGTTAAAACATGGATTGAATTTATGAGCTTGCGCGCTCTATTAACATTGCTACTGCAGGTAAAGTCTTACCTTCTACAAATTCTAAAAAGGCACCGCCACCCGTAGAAATATACGAAACCTTATCTGCGATTTCATACTTATCGACAGCAGCCAAGGTGTCGCCACCACCTGCTATTGAGAATGCATCACTATCAGCGATGGCTAATGATAGCGCTTTAGTGCCCGCACCAAACTGGTCGAACTCAAACACGCCTACTGGCCCATTCCAAATTATCGTACCCGCACTTTTCAGTATTTCCGCCAAGCTCTCAGAGGTTGCCGGGCCGATATCAAAAATCATATCGCCTTCATCTACCTCATCAGAATTTTTCGTTGTCGCAACTGCAGACTCTGAAAACTCACTACCAACCACGACGTCTGTAGGCAATGGGATATGAGTCTTTTCGCTAAGAGCTTTAGCCTTGGGAATTAAATCTTCCTCACACAAAGACTTACCAACAGCCTTGCCATCAGCAGCTAAAAAGGTATTAGCAATACCGCCACCGACAATTAGCTGGTCAACAATATCAGAAAGTGACTCAAGCACTGTTAATTTAGTGGAGACTTTGGAACCACCAACAATAGCAACTAAAGGTCGCTTAGGTTCTTTTAATGCTTTTCCTAAAGCATCCAGTTCAGCAGCAAGCAAAGGGCCTGCGCAGGCAACAGGGGCAAATTTGCCGACACCATGCGTAGATGCTTGTGCGCGATGAGCGGTTCCGAAAGCATCCATCACATAAATATCACAAAGCTTTGCATAGGCCTTTGACAAAGCCTCATCATCTTTCTTTTCACCAACGTTAAATCTAACATTTTCAAATAACACAACGTCGCCGTCATTCAGACCGTCTGTATCCTGCCAATCTTTTAGTACTGGAATATCTTTACCGAGCAGATCGGACATATGACTAGCAACGGGCGCCAGTGAAAAAGCCTCATCATACTCACCCTCAGTTGGTCGACCCAAATGAGACATAAGCATTACTTTAGCGCCGGCTTCCATAGCATGCTTGATTGTAGGCAATGACGCTCGAATACGTGCATCACTCGTTACCTTTCCATCTTTAACTGGAACATTCAAATCTTCGCGAATCAAAACCCTCTTTCCTTTAAGGTCGAGATCCATCATTTTAAGAACAGACATATAATCTCCCATATAACATTGCGGCCCTGCAAAAAGTCACTTTGCAAGCCAATATCTAGCAACATCGAGCATACGGTTTGCGTATGCCCATTCATTATCAAACCAAGTCAAAACCTTGATCAAACGTCCGCCACTCACTCTTGTCTGACTACCATCAACAATTGTTGAGTGAGTATCACCAACAAAATCACTCGACGCTAACGGCTCTTCGGTGTAGTGGAAAATACCAAATTTATCGGCACCAGCCTTTTCGGCTAACAATGCGTTCACATCATTAGTATTAACGGCCATATCTACATACAACGATAACTCTATCGCTGAAACATTAATCGTAGGGACTCGCATAGCAGTCGCAGTTAATTTACCTTTCAAGTCAGGCAAAATACGCTCAACACCTTTCGCCAAACCTGTGTCGACGGGAACCACATTGTTCATCGAGCTTCGAGTACGCCTAAGATCCTGATGATGATAGGCATCGATCGTTGGCTGATCATTCATAGCGGAGTGAATAGTGGTAAGCGAACCAGCTACAATACCGAAGCGTTCATCTATAGCACTCAATACTGGCACAACAGCATTACTAGTACATGACGCACACGAGGCGATTATGTCGCCACTATCTAAGCCAAAATGATTTACACCATAGATCACTGTCTTATCGAAGCTTTCATCACCTGGTTGAGAAACAAGCACGCGCCCGGCACCAGACTCCAAATGACCGGAAACCTGCTTAAGAGAACTAAAGCGACCAGTACACTCCATGACTAAATCTATACCCAGATCCTCCCAAGGAAGCATGCTAGGTTGCGAAAAACGTGTTAAGGCAATTAGGTCGTTCCCGACAACCATCTTCGAGTCACCCTGGACATCAACTGAAAGCGGGAATCTACCAAATGTCGTGTCGTACCGGGTCAAATAAGCAATCGTATCAGCATCTGCAAGCTCATTAATAGCGACAAACTTTATCGAATCGTCACCAACAGAACGGCCTTTCGACCGTTCATAGCTAGCACGCAACAAAGACTGCCCAATACGACCATAGCCATTAATTGCGACACGATAAGTCATTCAGAGCGTCCGATACCTTCAAGGCTCACTATAAGGTCGTGCATTTATAGCAAATCTTCGGCAACATTTAGGATGTTATCAACAGTGAAGCCGAACTCCTCAAACAACTGTCCTGCAGGTGCAGACTCGCCAAAACTATTCATGCCGATCACTCGTCCGTCAATACCCACATACTTGTACCAGTAATCGGCGATCGCTGCCTCAATAGCAATACGCGCAGGAACCTCAAGAGGTAAAACAGACAGGCGATATTCGATATCTTGCTGATCAAAAACATCAGTACAAGGCATAGAAACAACTCGGACATTAACTTCACGCTTAGTAAGTTCGTCTGCAGCAGCAACTGCCAATCCTACTTCAGAACCTGTAGCGATCAGAATCAAATCTGGCAAGCCTTCACAGTCTTTCAAGATGTAACCACCACGCTCAATATTTGCAACTTGCTCTTTACTTCGCTCTTGGTGAACTAGGTTTTGCCGCGAGAAAATCAATGAAGATGGGCCATCGGCACGCTCAAGGGAATGCTTCCACGACACGGCTGACTCAACCGTATCACAAGGCCTCCAGCAGTTCATGTTAGGCGTTAGACGCAAACTTGAAATCTGCTCGACCGGCTGATGAGTTGGGCCATCTTCGCCCAGACCAATAGAATCATGTGTAAATACATAGATAGCACGCTGCTTCATGAGTGCAGACATACGTACAGCATTGCGTGCGTATTCCATAAAGATTAAGAAAGTAGCACCGTAAGGAACAAATCCGCCGTGTAAGGCGATGCCATTCATAATCGCAGCCATACCGAATTCACGAACGCCGTAATAAATATAGTTACCGGCCGCATCATTAGCTTCCAAGCCCTTACAGCCACTCCATAAAGTCAGGTTAGACGCAGCAAGATCAGCAGAGCCCCCCATTAATTCAGGAAGCATTGGACCAAACTGGTTCAAGGAATTCTGCGATGCCTTTCGGCTGGCAATCGTTGCACCATCTTCTTGCAACTGATTAATGTATTGATCTGCTTGTTTAGCAAAATCTTCTGGAAGCTCACCAGCTAAACGACGATTGAATTCGCTAGCAAGTTCTGGATATACCTCTGCGTATGCATCAAAACGAGCAGACCAATCTTTCTCAGCCTTGGAACCCGCTTCACGAGCATTCCAGCCATTATATATATCTTCGGGAATTTCAAAAGCACCATGAGCCCAGCCTAAGCGCTCACGAGTTGCAGCAATTTC
>NZ_LWFE01000668.1:0-740 GCF_001635675.1 Oleiphilus sp. HI0061
TTGAAACAAACGATTACGCAAGCTTACCCGATAATGTTAAGTCCTTCATATTGCTTAAACCTTAGCTGCCTATACTGATAGTTCTTTCAGGAATATAGAGGCTCAGACTATGAGAACATTGCGTTTGACCACGCTTGATAATCAGCGACAGCGTTTAGAGCGGGAAATAATAGAAACGAAGAAAAAGATTGTAGCAGCTAATGAGGGTGCGTTTCCTGACCTGGGTTTAGTTAAGCAATTGAGAGATTCTATTGAGCGAAATATGCAACTTATTTCAATGATTGATCAGCATCGACCCGCAAGAATCTCTAAGCTGAAAGCGAAGGTGATTTAGGGTAAGTGTAAAACTTACCCTGATTCACAAAAACAATTACTTTTGCTCACGAATAGCCGTTCCCTGAAAGATAAACAGCGGTGTGGGCGATGTGTAAATGACGTTGTCATCCTCGTCTAAGAGTGGCTCTCCATCTTCATCTGTCTGGGCAATATACTCATAGCCAGGGTCTTCATAACTGTTCGCGGGGACAGCGACGTTATTTTCCTGATCTTCTTCACTTTGCAGCTCAAAAAGGTCTTTCGAAACATTGTAACTTTCACAGCTCGTTGGATTGTAGATGAGTTGCTCGCGTGTCGGGTTGGGGTTGTCGTCGCCCTGAGGTATTTCTGTTTCTCTATCATCTTCTAAAGCTTTGTAGATGGCAGTACTGAACTTCGATACATAGACGCGAATTTCTGCATTA
>NZ_LWFE01000669.1:0-835 GCF_001635675.1 Oleiphilus sp. HI0061
ACTGAGAATACGACCTTAAGCTCGGTGTCGTTTACAAGTAATCGTTCATTTTGCTGATCGACGACCAGCTGTTTAAACGTTTTGAACTCTTCACCCTTACCATCGTTTGCTTGGCTCAGTATCGTTCGGTCACCAGTCTCGACATCAATCTCGATAATTGATTTTGAGTCTTCATCAATTAGCCATAATTTGGTCTTTGTGGTGAGCTCCTGGTCTATATCAGTGACTTCAACAACCCCTGCAGCAATATCCGATATGTATGAGAAAGAGCCCGAGGCGCTACCTTGCTCACTTGAAGAAATGATTGAGCTTGTACCTGTTTCTATATCAATGGATAGAACCGTATTATTGCCATTGTCAGAACAGTAGAGCACACCATTGTGAAATACGATTGCAGTTGGTTTTAGTAATTCAAGGCCGGGATTAGCATTGTCTGAGAGGATGGGCCAGCGATTAGGACTTAACTGCTCGTCGATATCAAACACTTTAATGATTGCACCACTTTCTGAATTTTCATTCGCCATCAACAGGTAGAGGATGCCGCCGTCGCTATCGATGGATATATCAATAACATTGTTTAGGCCGTTGGCCAGAGTGGTTAAATTACCGCTGGGGTATTGGCGAGCGAGAATAGCTTGTGAAACTGGCTGCGTTTCCCTTACATCAAGAATAAGTTCTCGCTCTTGGTTTGTGTCAAAAACAGTTGTTTGAGGTTTGATTAGGCTTTCGCTGTCATTTGCAGCATACAAGGTTAGTCTTGGTGAGTTTATATCTGTAGCGTAAGTCTTAAGCTTATTTGCATCGCTTATTAATAATTTATTATCAGAGGTGATAG
>NZ_LWFE01000670.1:0-612 GCF_001635675.1 Oleiphilus sp. HI0061
AGAAAGACCTCTAGAAAATGATGAGGGCGAAGTTGAGCCAGATAATGCTGCTGAGCCGCAATCGTTTCGTCCTGGTGCTGTTTTATACCTAAAGCAAAAAGCATCACTTGATGCTCAAACGGTGGATATTTCTTCGGCAGCCTTTGCTGATGAATCGTTCTTAAACGACGACGGTGAGCTGCTCTACGATGTACGTGACCTCAGTACTTCTTATGATGGTAAGAAACTACTCTTCTCGATGCGTGCGCCAGAGATAGAGAATGCCGATGAAGAAGATCAGCCTACTTGGAATATCTGGGAATATAATATAGAGAGCAGCACGCTCCGCCGTATTTTTGATAGTACGCTGAATGTCAGGGCTGAAGATGGGCATGATATTTCACCCAGCTACCTTCCAGGTGATCGTATCTTATTTACTTCAACGCGCCAGACGCGTGCCAAGGCTGTTTTATTGAATGAAGGTAAGACGGGTTATCCTGCACTTGATGAAGAGCGAAATGTACACGCCTTTAACCTTCATATTATGGATGGTGATGGACAAAATATTCAGCAACTTACCTTTAACCAAAGCCACGATCTAGACCCTATCCTGTTGAATAACGGCAAAGTCCT
>NZ_LWFE01000671.1:0-847 GCF_001635675.1 Oleiphilus sp. HI0061
CTGCCTGCCACCGGCACCTCTAGTGAAGCCAGAGTAAGTTGATGCCCAGATCCGAAGTAGATCAATTCACCATTTTCAGATAACTGAATGGGCCCGCTAAGCGGTTTCTCTGATGATTCAAAAATAGTGGATATTTCATCAGAGGCAATACCAAACGTCGATAAGTCCAAGGTCATTGAAAGTACTTCATTGTTTGGATGATTATCTACACGAACAACTGCAAGAATATCAACCAAAGTAGTGCAGCTGTCATTGCGACAGGCTAATTTAATACTGTCTGGCAAAACATCATATTCGATGTCCACAATACTACCAAGCAGCGCGCCAGCAGCATCAAACATAATCAATTTGTAGCGCTCTTCTAAAGCGGTGGAGTTTCGCGTGAAAACAAACAAGTTATCGCCCAATCCACTTATATGTACAACATCTGAATCTTCAGCAGCGAGCTGAACAAACGGAACCAAGGGGCTGTCACTTTCAAGATTTTGATAATAAATAGCTCCTTCGTCATCTGCAAAATATAACCTTTGTAAGCTTCCTGAAAGCGCGGTTACTACATCACCACTTACCGGTGTATGCGGGAGATAATACGATGTATCTTCAGAAGCCCCCATTCGATATCTGATGATTCTATCCCAGCCTTTACCGGAAAACGTTACGACATTTTGACTCCCTGCACTTATATCATCCCAGCTGCCATTGCGAACTTGGTCGATAGAGGCCTGCCCCGCCATCCACGCGGAATAGCACTTCCTGTCAGAAGGATCATCATTATCAATTACGCCATCAGTTAATCTATGACAACTCCTATCAAGTGGAAAATGATCAAACATCTCTTTCGAGCTTT
>NZ_LWFE01000672.1:0-757 GCF_001635675.1 Oleiphilus sp. HI0061
CAGCTACACAATTACCGCGAGAAACTAAGCCCTCTACGTTGTTATACATAAAAAAACAGGCGCGAGCCTGTTTTTTTATGCGTCAAAATAGGGCGCTCGAACATAAAAAATTAGTTAGGGCTTTTCCTTGCTATATCGCTTCCCTATACCGGTTGAGAAAGCTATTATTCAACACGTTAATTGAGTTATAGAGAATTGATATGCCAAAAATAGCCAGTGGAATCGTACGATTCAAAACCGAAGTGTACCCTCAGAAGAAAGAACTATTCGATCAACTTGTGAAAGGGCAGCATCCAGAAGCTCTTTTTATTACATGCTCTGATTCTCGTATTGACCCAAACCTTTTAGTTCAGACGGAACCAGGGGAACTATTCATATGTCGAAATGCAGGCAATATTGTTCCACCGCATAGCAACTATACTGGTGGTACCACGGCAACGATTGAGTATGCTGTTGCCGTTCTTGAAGTCAAACATATTATTGTGTGTGGACACACCTGTTGTGGGGCAATGGCCGGCGTGATGGACCCTGACTCGCTCACTAACCTTCCTCATGTGACACAATGGCTCAGCTACTCAAAGGCTGCGCATCAGATTGTTATGGAAAAGCTGCCAGAGGGCTCCCATGATGAACGTCTGGCTATGTTGATTGATGAAAACGTTTTGCTTCAGTTGCAGCATTTAAAGACCCACCCTCATGTTGCTGCCAAACTTTCTACCAATAAAATTCAGCTACATGCCTGGACCTACGATATTGG
>NZ_LWFE01000673.1:0-1053 GCF_001635675.1 Oleiphilus sp. HI0061
TCAGCAGGGTGACATCCTGATTACCGACCTGATGGGTATCGATGATCAAAGACAAGGTGTCTGAAACTGCTTTTAGCTGTAAAGAAATATACGGTACTGTCGCCAGTAAAATCACCAGGGTCGTGGTCGCAGCAATGCCTTGGCGCTTGCCGTAACGGGAGGCTAAAAAGTCGGCAATACTATGAATATGCTCTTGCCGACAAATTAGAAAAATCTTATTCAAGATTGGCCACCCTAGTGTAAACAGCAGTATCGGGCCAAGCAAAATTGGCAGGAAATCCCAGGTAGAAGTTGAAGCTGTTCCGACTAAACCATAAAAAGTCCAAGATGTGCAGTACACGCCCAAGGCCAAGGCATAGACATAAGGATGGCGAGACCAGGAGTCTTCAGAGAAGCGTGTTTGGTCGCCTTGTCTTGCAATGCAGAATAACAGAGCGGTATAAGCGATGATGGCAGTAAACACTATGCTGGCTGACACGATGACCTCTTCATTTAATTATTATTTCTTGAGTATTCGCTATGTATATACAGCTTGCTGACTACCGGTGAATAAAAACCAGTGCTGTATCGCATTTTTCATATTATAAGGTCTACTACTTTAGTCGTAACTTAGACCAAAGTCTTGGTCCCTTCTCCTAAATTACTTGCTAGATTGGCCTTGGCTTCTGGAAATAAAAGAAGACCTGGAGGCTGTCGGAGAATTGCGATCGGGTAACGGTTTACCGAAAGATCGTGATTCTCCGACAGTCTACTTTAGCCTTAAATGTAAGGTTCAACTAAGCGGAGATGTGTCATGCAAGAAAATAATAATGAGCAAGCATCTGCGTACTGGCAATACAATATCAAACTCATGCTAAAGCTGTTATGCATTTGGTTTGTCGTATCGTTTGTATGCGGAATCCTACTGGTCGATGTACTGAATCAGATTCAAATTGGCGGCTATAAATTGGGCTTCTGGTTTGCTCAACAGGGCTCGATGTATAGCTTTGTTGTGTTGGTCTTTTATTACGCAAAAAAAATGGCGGCACTTGACCGCGAATTTAACGTAGAAGA
>NZ_LWFE01000674.1:0-1173 GCF_001635675.1 Oleiphilus sp. HI0061
TCGAGGCATTACAAATCCCTCACATTGAATCAGACAAAGGCGTGCTAACCGTCAGTATTGGTTTCGTGGAATCCAGAGTGGAAGCCTGGCAAGATCTGGTAAAACAGGCTGACAAAGCCCTTTACCAGGCAAAAAGTCAAGGAAGAAATCAGGTTACTGTAGCTGATCAGCTATAAAAGATCGGCCTTAGGTCTTATAGAACCTTATCAAGCGGTATTTTGAGTCTCATGGCCACCTGACTGACCTCCGATACAAATACGATTCCGGCCACTTTCTTTTGCCTGGTACAAAGCACTATCAGCAAACCCCACCAATGATTCACCTTTCTGCCACTCTGGTGGTGCCATGCTTGCCAAGCCAAAACTTGCAGTCATCGGTATTGTTTTGCCTTGATAAGTCATATTTGCGTCTTCAATTGCCCTTCGAAGTTTCTCGGTTTGCAATAGGGCCTCCTCTTGAGTCTGACCGTAGAGAATCGCAATGAATTCTTCACCACCATAACGAGCCACTATATCTGTTTGTCGCTGATACTGTTTCTTCATTAAGCGAGCAATCAGTTTTAAACACTCATCACCCGCCTGGTGGCCATAGNTATCATTTACCTTTTTAAAATGATCGATATCCATCATAACCAAGGTAAGCGGCGTCATGTTTCGGCGACTATTAGCCAAGGATATATCCATTGCTTGATCAAAGAATGGCCGGTTATAAAGTTGAGTCAAACCATCAATCTGGCTCATTAGTTCCAAGCGTTCTTCACGCTCCTTAATGCTTAGACGCATATGCTCCATGGCCCGAGCAACTGTCAGTAATTCATCATGCGTTCCAATCTCAATCGCTTGATCATAATTTCCCATAGCTACACGATCTGCAGCGCCAGTTAATTCACCTATAGCAGAGCTAACAGACTTATATAAACCGACTGACAAGTAGAGCAAAACCAAGGAGAAGAAAGCGACGCTGATATAGAACAAGGATAAGCGCTCAATGCTCTGCTGGTAATTTTTCGCCAATACACGGTCAGTCACCGATAAAACAAGCTGATTATGCGCGTATACTAATTGATACAAGTCGCTTAACTTCGCGTAGAACTCTTGCGGGTCACCTTTAGGAGAGAAGGACTCTATCAAATACTGTGAAAGCAGGTCTTTAGTCTGAACTAAAGCTGATTTA
>NZ_LWFE01000675.1:0-962 GCF_001635675.1 Oleiphilus sp. HI0061
AACAACAAAAAATTTAGAGTCTGCTCTTTTAAGCATGAAAAGGTCAATCACGGAGAGCGTTTGATCTTTTCATGCAAAGTCATTCCCCCTCTCTTTTCTTATTATTACTTGTGTTGCTACTTTTTCTGGTACAGTTTTCTCTTTAGATAAACTCTTGGCCTTGGTCTATGGTAAAGTATGGCTTCATAAAACGTAAGGCTGATAGAGCCCCTCAAGGTCTTAGTACTTCGTAACCCACAACAATGATTGTTTAAACATGTCCAGACTGTCTCCTTCCATTATACCTCGCGACCAACATCCCGTTTCTCGTAGCCAAATTAGCCCATCGGCGTTAAAGGTTATGCATCGCTTACATAATAGCGGCTATGAGGCGTATCTGGTTGGTGGTGGTGTCAGGGATATTTTGCTCGGCCAAAATCCTAAAGATTTTGATATTGCGACCAATGCACACCCTGAGGAGGTACATGCTCTTTTTAAGAATTCACGTTTAATTGGTCGTCGCTTTAAGCTCGTCCATATCCTGTTTGGCCGCGAGATTATCGAGGTTGCTACCTTCCGTGGAAGCGTAAACCAACAGGACGAAAAACAATCAGAGCATGGCATGCTGCTTAGAGACAATGAATATGGCAGTATCGATGAAGATGCTGTGCGAAGAGACTTTACGATAAACGCTCTCTATTACAGCCCTAAAGACTTTTGTATTTACGACTATGTCGATAGCCTGGACGATATTAAGCAGGGTCTGATCAACATTATTGGCGACCCGGAAACACGCTATAGGGAAGATCCGGTTCGGATGATCAGAGCTTTGCGTTTCGCGGCTAAACTAGACTTTGATATCGAAGAAGAGACCAGCGGTGCCATACGAGAGCACGGTCAGCTATTGTCCAACGTTGCAGCAGCACGTTTGTTCGATGAGATTCTAAAACTGTTTCTCTCTGGCTATGGATTGAAAATTTTTC
>NZ_LWFE01000676.1:0-706 GCF_001635675.1 Oleiphilus sp. HI0061
ACCGTACTCAGATGGAACGAATTCAACATCTAACTTCTCAGCGACTTCAGCCAAAGCCTCTTCGTTATCGAAAGCAACCCCCAACCTAGTAGCAGCCAGCGCGGTAAGACGATAAAGCGCCCCGCTATCAAGCAAAGACCAGCCCAAATGCTTCGCCACGAGCTGAGCAATACTCCCCTTACCCGCGCCGCTGGGACCATCTATCGTTAATACTTTGCATGTCATTCAACTATCTCCAATTTTTTGAATGTCACGAAATTTTTCAGCACCATTCTTTACTACAACTCGTTTTACTCGGAATCGTCTTCAACGCTAATATTCAGACCCACTTCACTAGCCAACTCAACAAAATTTGGAAATGACGTCGCAACATTAGCACAATCCCTAATCACGATTTCACCCTTCGCTCTTAATGAAGCGACAGCGAAAGACATCGCTATTCTATGATCGCCATGACTATGAACTGTACCGCCTTGAATCTCAGAATTCTTGATCACTATACCGTCGTGCTTAACATCCGTTCTAACACCCAGCTGCGCCAAACCATCAGCCATCACTTGTATACGGTCGCTTTCCTTAACACGAAGCTCTTCAGCGCCACTTAAGACCGTCTCTCCCTCAGCACAAACCGCAGCAATAAACAAAACAGGAAACTCATCGATCGCAAGCGGAACCTGATCCTCTGGAATTTTAATTCCTTTAAGAG
>NZ_LWFE01000677.1:0-782 GCF_001635675.1 Oleiphilus sp. HI0061
ACGGTGATGCACGAGCCGAGTTCTGATGGCCATGATGAAGACCAGTATGGCTTATTGATGGTGATGCCGCCCCAGGAGAAATTCGCTGAGGATGACTCTCAAGATCGAAATCTGGTTTTGGTGCTGGATGTTTCGGGTAGTATGCAGGGTGCTTCGATACAACAGGCTAAAGTGGCCTTGTTAAAAGCGCTCGACCAGTTAGAAGAAGATGACTTCTTTAACCTGATCTGGTTTAACAATCGTGCTATGTCTTTGTTTCCTATCAGTCAGCAAGCTTCTGCTCGTAACTTATCAATCGCAAGACACAAAGTGAATCAGCTCAATGCGAATGGTGGTACTAACATGCTACCAGCCTTGAATATCGCGCTTCAAAGTTCTGAGGAATCTCTGTCAGCACTTCGGCAAGTTGTCTTTATCACCGACGGTGCTGTCAGTAACGAAGCGGAACTGTTTACCATGATCCGGCAAGAGCTTGGCCATAGTCGTTTGTTTACGGTGGGTATAGGGTCTGCCCCGAACAGCTACTTTATGCGCAAGGCAGCACAGGCCGGTCGTGGTTCTTTTACTTACATTTCTCAGCCAGAGAGTGTTGAAGAAAGGATAAGCGAGTTATTTACTCGCCTGGCAGCACCGGCCCTAAGTGATGTGTCGATAGACTTCCAGGGTTATGAGGTCGAGATGCTTCCGAGCCCCTTACCCGATGTCTACGCAGGTGAGCCTTTGTATGCAGCATTTAGAGCAGAGCATATGCCTGAATATGCGACGCTGTCAGGGAAAATCGC
>NZ_LWFE01000678.1:0-7704 GCF_001635675.1 Oleiphilus sp. HI0061
TTCAAGGTTCTGGACGATACAGCCAGCTATGTATTAATCGCAACGCTTAAGCCAATGGCTATTATCTCTGGTTTGCCTCGCTACAATAGCAATAGACAGTTCTATATCAGTGACGCTGAAGGTGAATATCTTTATCAGGAAAGCTCTTCAGATAATAGTTCATCATCACATGATAAAAACTTACTTAGAGATTTCCCCGAGCTCACTCAGCACTTTCAGTCAGGCACCAACAAGCTGACGTTTACGCAGTTAAAAGACAGTACCAATACTAAATACTCTGCGTATTACAAAGTATTAAAAGGTGGTGCGACTTATGGCAGCCCACAACTCCATATTCTACTATCATCCTCACATCAACAGCTTGCATTAGCTCTGGAAGGAACTCGCAACAAAAGCCTGCTTATAGGTTTATCGCTAGCTTTAGTTGCCTTAACGGCTGCCATTTTAATCTCTCGCAGAATTACCCGCCCTCTCTCGAGATTGACTGAAACACTCGAACGCTATGAGCAAACAGGCGAAATTGACTACCTACCCGTGAACGAGAATAACGAAGTAGGTATTTTTGCCAGAAGCTTTCATAAAGCCCTACAGAATATTGACGCCTCAATAAATGAACTAAATGAGCAGAAATATGCCTTGGACCAGGCTTCCATTGTCTCTATCACAAATATAAGAGGAGACATCACTTATGTGAATGACAAATTCGTCGAAGTAAGCGGATACGAGCGTGAAGAGCTGCTAGGCCAAAATCATCGAATTCTTAACTCTGGCTATCATGACAAAGCCTTCTTCGGCCAACTTTATAAAACAGCTGCTAAAGGCAGCGTATGGCGAGGCGAAGTCTACAACAAAGATAAACATGGTCAGAATTACTGGATTAGCAGCACTGTCATTGCCATTAAAGATATGAACGGCAAACCACAAAGTTATGTTGCCATTAGCTCGAACATTACTGGGAAAAAATCAGCCGAAAGCGAACTCATTACTGCAAAAGAAAATGCTGAACAAGCTGCAATTACGAAAAGCGAATTCCTCGCAAGCATGAGCCACGAGATCAGGACACCGATGAATGGCGTTCTGGGCATGCTGGGACTTCTGCTTAACTCCAAGCTTGATACTCAACAAAGGCACCGGGCTGAAATAGCGCAAAATAGCGCACAGTCGCTACTTACACTAATCAACGACATTTTAGACTTTTCTAAAATAGAAGCAGGCAAACTAGACTTGGAGCACCTTCTATTTAACCCGAAAAAGTAAATTGGCGATCTTGCAGAGTCTCTTGCCCAGCAAGCTCAACTACAAGAGCTAGAACTGATCGTCGACTTAAGAGGGTTAACCCTGTCAAAAGCAGTAGGAGACCCCGGCAGGATCCGCCAAGTCGTTACCAATCTTGTCAACAATGCAATCAAATTCACCAGCCAAGGTGAAGTCGTTATTTCTGCTCGGCTTACGGAGCTAAACGCAAATCTGCTTCAACTAGACATCGATGTGACTGATACAGGTATAGGAATCCCGCCTGAAAAAGCCGACTCGCTGTTTGAAGCCTTTAATCAGGCTGACGCATCAACTACCAGACAGTTCGGCGGCACAGGTTTAGGACTGAGCATTGCCAAGAACCTATGCTTACTGATGGGCGGCACCATTTCCGTTAAGAGCATTCCAGGAGAAGGCAGCAATTTTTCGAGCTCAATGTTGCTGAAGACTAGCGATCAAGCTGAGTTAGTCAAACCGACAATAGATATAAGCCAACTAGAGATTCTGATCGTTGATGATAACACGACTAACCTAGAGGTACTCCGAGGTCAGCTTGACCTATGGGGAGCTAAAGCCATTGAAGCGAGCTCTGGCTCCGAAGCACTAGAACTATGCCAGCAACGATATAATGACGAAAGCAAGAGGCCTTTCGATATCGCCCTGTTAGACATGCAAATGCCAGAAATGGACGGAGCAGAGCTGGGGCGAAAACTTAGTCACGACGAACGTTTTCAGTCGATGAAACTTGTTATGATGACCTCAATGACCTATCAGGGAGGTGCACAGGAAATGGCCGATATTGGCTTCGATGCTTATTTCCCAAAACCTGCGACTACCTCTGACCTATTTGATGCGTTAAGTATTTTGGCGGATGACGGTCAAGCACTACAACAAGCTCAACCTCTGATCACCTCTGAAAGCATTAAGACCTACTCTACGAAGGATTCGAGACAAATAAAATGGCCAGAAGGTACCCGTTTATTGATCCTGGAGGATAATTATATTAACCAAATGGTAGCCCTCAGCACGTTAAAAAACATTGGCCTACACGCGGATGTCGCTGGCAATGGCCTGGAAGCAATTAGCAGTTTGATACAAACCACCGCCAATACCCCACACACTTTAATCCTTATGGATTGTCAAATGCCCGAAATGGACGGCTATGAAGCCACTCGAGCTATTCGCGATGGCAAAGCTGGACAGTTCTACACCGACATTCCGATCATTGCGATGACAGCCAATGCAATGCAAGGAGATAAAGAAAAGTGCTTGGCTGCCGGTATGAACGCCTATCTAAGCAAACCAATTTATAACGACGCACCAATTTCTACACTCATTAGTTATGTGTGTAACAACAAACCTGAATATGAAGACGCACCTATGCCTCAAGATGATACAAGCACCAAACCCAACGCTACTGCTTCAACTAGCGAGCAAGATACCCCTACCCACTGGAACCCTGACGGTCTAAGAGAGAGAATCTACAATAACGATGATTTATTCTCTGCATTGCTGAATAGCTTCCTTAGTGACAGCCCGAAGCACTCTGAAGATATTCTAAAGGCCTGTAACGAATTAGATCTAAAAGCGCTTAAAGCCATTTCACACCTTCTCAAAGGTGTCTGCGGGCAACTTTGCGCCGACAAGCTCCAAAGTCTCTGCGCTGCCATTGAACAGGTTTCTCTAAGACCTATTGAGCAAGTAGATAAGCACGAACTTGAAGGACTTCATGTAGAGTTCACAACAGAGTTAAGCTTGCTCGAACAATCATTTACTGAAGCACTCGACCAAAGTACTGCATCGACCAGCGACGAATCAGATGAAACACTCTCTAATGACGAGTTTATAAACCAACTAAACACGCTTCAAAACAAGCTTGAACAATCAGATTATATCGACCCAGACAGTTTAAGCCTCCTTAAAACAGCCTTCCCCGATAGGCAGGAAATCCAAAATTTGGTCATAAAACTCGTTGAAGAAATCAATTTATTTGACAATACGGCAGCATCAACGACACTTAAAGAGATATTGGCTCTGATTCAGACCTCATAACCAGACTGGCACCTAATAAATGGCCCCTCAAATATCGAGCGAGAAACAAGGAAAGCCAACCGTCCTCATTGTTGATGACGCGCCCGCTAACGTCCAAATTCTCGCTCTCATGTTCCGCGATCTTTATCAGGTCAAAGTCGCTACTTCTGGAGCAAAATGTCTGGAAGTCGCTCGTACAGAGCCCCAACCCGAGCTCATTCTACTTGATATCATGATGCCTGATATGGATGGCTTTGAAACCAGCAAGCACTTAAAAGAAGATGAAGAGACGGCTGGCATCCCCGTTATTTTTGTTACAGGCCTTCAAGACTCGCACGATGAAGAAAAAGGCCTTAAGCTAGGCGCCGCCGACTATATTCGTAAACCAGTGAGAGAAGCGATTGCAATCTCGCGCATCAACACACACATCACATTGAAGCAACAGCGCCAAAGGTTAGAAGAGCTTGCGCTCACCGACCAATTAACAGGCCTTTATAACCGGCATTATTTATTAGCCGTAGCTGAACAAAAAGTCGCTAGCGCCAAACGTCATGGCCATCCATTAAGCTTAATGATGGTTGATATTGACCACTTTAAACAAATTAATGATCAGCACGGCCACCCGGTTGGCGACCAGGTTTTAAGTACCTTTGGTGAATTCCTACGCACCCAATACCGAAAGGAAGATCTTGTAGCCGTGCGTTTTGGTGGCGAAGAGTTTGTGGTACTCCTGGAAAACTGCAGCCTTGATCAAGCAACGATGCGCTCGGACCAAATCCGAAAAGATGTAGAAGCACTTAAGCCAGCTGGACTCTTAGTCACAGCGAGTATCGGTGTAGCTGAACTACATCAGGACGAGAATGACTTTCAATCACTACTAGCCCGTGCAGATAAAGCCGTCTATAAAGCAAAATATGACGGGCGAAACTGCTTTAGAGTCAATGACGACTTTTGATTTTCACTTTAAACACTGCTTGATAAGTGCCGTAAAGGCTTGAACTTTCGGGCTAAAGTGGACATCACGATGCGTCACTAACCATATAGTTGAACGCCATGCACTAGGTGCTGGCAGAAGTAGCTGCAGGTCAGTTTTAAGTTCGGCAATTCGACAATCCATCGCCACGATACCCAAACCATTTTCCGCAGCATCCATTAATATATGGTAGTCGCTGGCACTAAAGCTAATCTGTTCCTTCGGGACCATTTCATTTAACCACTTAATACTCGGAATATTATTCATATTCTGGCAAAAATTAAGAAATCGATGTCCCGTAATATCCTCAAGGCTCTGGAGTTTCCCGTACTTACGCAAGTAGGATTCGCTAGCATAAAGAGCCGATTCAGTATACAATAGCTTCTGTACCACATAATCTGGGTCTTGCGGCTGAGCGCCTGGCCGAATACTAATATGCGCCTCACCATATTCAAGTTTAAAAATTCTCGAATCCGCCTGAAACGAAATGTCCACACCAGGGTGTGCTTTGCTGAATACCTCGATAACAGGCATGATCAAGGGACTCAAGGTCGAAACGCTCGTCAGAACCAAAGGCCCTGTTAGCTGCTGGTCTAGCCCATTAATTTTACTGACCATTCGATCAAGACGTTCTTCGACTTTTGCAGCATCTTGAAACAGAATTTCGCCCGCTTCAGTCGGCGTATAGCCGCGAGAATGCCTATGAAATAACTTACAAGCCAAGTGCTCTTCAATCGAGTCAATGTGCCTAAGAACTGTACTGTGATGAACACCTAAAGACTCAGCGGCCTTGCTAAGCGTGCCAAACTTGGCTACTTGATAGGCTATCTGAATATCACTCCAGCTTTTCATACATATCCCCAAACAATCTATATCTGCGCTTAACGTCACCCGCACAAAATTCGCCACTCTGTGCGTATATGCACACCAACTATGCACTCTACCTATTTTCATGCAGTTTTGCATCAGGTTTAATAAAGACAGTTCAATTCATACGCACTTACTTGAAAGGCCGATACCATGAGCTCAGACAGAACTCTTATTACATTTTCTGGAAGTCTACGCAGCAACAGCTACAACCAAAAAGTTGCTAAGCAAGCACAACAAATAGCTTTAGAGCTTGGCTACGATGCTATCAACATTAACTTAGCAGACTACCCTTTGCCGTTGTTTAATGAAGATATTGAAAACACTGAAACGCCCGCTTCACTGAACGACTTAAGGCGCATATTTTCATCACCAACAAGCATTTTAATCGCGAGCCCAGAGTACAACGGATCATTTAGCGCCGCACTGAAGAATACACTGGACTGGTTATCACGCCCTGACAATAGTGACTCCAATGTCTATCAACCACCATTTAACAGATTTACTGTCGCACTAACTGCTGCCAGCCCAGGCAGCCTAGGTGGCTTAAGAGGACTAGGACAACTAAGAGAAGTCATGACAAATTTGGGGAGTTTAGTTATTCCTCAACAACTAGCTATTGGAGCTGCTTACGAAGCATTCAACGAAGAAGGGAAATTAGTAAATCAAGAAACGGTCGATCGCTTAACCGGATTAGTTAAAACCTTACTAGAAACTGACCAGCGACTACAGAAATAGGAACTACAACCTTATGAACTCAAGGATGAGACTATTTTTGGCTCCACTTCCAAGGCAACGGAAAAAATTGAAGCAATTGAAGCTCTAATATCTTGCGCCAAGGTAAGTATATCTGCCTGATTGCCGCCATCGTGATTGACAAGAACAAGAGCTTGCTTGGCATGTACGCCTACAGGCCCTTGCCGCTTCCCTTTCCAACCGGCCTGGTCGATCAACCAGCCTGCCGCCAATTTAAATTCCCCAGTCTCAAGCTGATAACTCACAAGTCCTGGAAACTTCTTCCTTATGCTCTCTTCTTGTTTCGCCGTAACGATCGGGTTTTTGAAAAAGCTACCGGCATTTGGAAGCTCACTCGGTTCAGGTAATTTCGCCTTACGAACAGCAATAATTTTCTCTCTCACCTGAGATACCATTAAGCTTTCCGCGAGCCCCTGAAAGCCCCTCAGCTCACCATAGTCAAGCTTAAAACAAGGTTTACGTGTCAGCCGAAGTGTAATACTAATGATGCAATAACGATTAGGCTCGCGTTTAAATATGCTGTCTCTGTATGAGAACTGGCACTGCTCATTGCTCAACTCACAAAGCGAAAGCGTCTTAGTGTCGAAAGCTTTCACCGAGACAAGAGAGTCTGAAAGTTCCACGCCGTACGCACCGATATTCTGAACGGGTGCTGCACCAACGGTTCCGGGAATATAGGAAAGGTTTTCTAGCCCAACCAAGCCTTGATTTACAGTACCAGCCACCAAGTCGTCCCAGATCCTACCTGCTTCAACAACAACAATCACATGATCTGTATCGTCATCATGATAGTGAATTGCGTCAAACAATAAACGTATTACAAGTTTGTCTAGTCTCTCGGGCAAAACCAAATTGGAACCGCCGCCCAGGATAAGCAACTCTGATAGTTCATAGCTTCCACCCTGCAAAAAGAGCACAAGCTCTTGAGCATTGTCAAAGCAAAGTTCTTCGCGAGCAACACAAGGTAAAGCCAGGGTATTCAGGCTCTTTAAATCTGCTCCCAAACGCTTATTCATCAAGGAATGCAACCATTAAGCGAGCGCTTCCTCTGTCAGAGCATTCAGCAAACCTTCACTTGCCGACTCAGCTAAATCAAGCACATGTGAAAAACCGGCAGTGCCACCAAAGTAAGGATCTGGCACTTCACTTTCAGGGCAATCACTGAAGTCTAAAAACAGCTTTAATTTATGCTGAGACTCTTCTGGACACATGGCTTGCAAGTTTTCCAGATTGGCCTTATCCATTGCAATAATATGATCAAAGGCTTCGAAGTCAGAGAAAACCACCTGACGTCCTTGAATTCGGCTTAAGTCATACGAACGGCTTAACGCATGCTTTTGTGTTCGAGGGTCTGGAGCTTTCCCTTCATGCCAACCCGCTGTACCGGCAGAATCCACAAAAAAGTGCTCCTTTAAACCAGCCTGATCAACACGAGACTGAAAAACACCTTGAGCAGTGGGTGAGCGACAGATATTTCCTAAACAAACAAACAGGATCTTATGCATAATTCCCAACTCGACTAAAAAAATTAAGAAAAAGAGAACATCATACCGCTAAAAGGTTTCTAAGATATTGCAGATCTGTTTCAGTATCGACCCCTGGAGGAGGGCTCTCCAAAGCTTGTTCGACATGAATGCTAACACCGTTAGATAAGGCTCTCAATTGCTCTAAACTTTCAAGCTTTTCAGTCATACTCGGCGGCCAATTCACATAAGCATTCAAGAAACCCACTCGGTAGGCATAGATACCGATATGGCGGTAATAGCTAGCGCCATCAGGTATCGCCGTTAAGGCCTTAGGATCTGAAAACTGATCACGACACC
>NZ_LWFE01000679.1:0-3149 GCF_001635675.1 Oleiphilus sp. HI0061
TATTTTGATTGTTACAAAATGCAAATGCTTCTTTATATACATCAGCTTTAACACTGCCACCAACCACATCGAATCCTTTTTGGGATCTAGAAATCAAATACGTATCTATCCCTATAGGGATTACGCCTGATGATGTTGCACAACCGGAAACTAATAAAACAATAAAGAATATTCTCTTCATTTATCTCTTCACTCCTTGGCCAAACTTTATTCATACGCCCAGTTCATTGGGTATGCATCTTTGCTGAATTTACATAGACATAATGACTCCCCACGTCCCAAAAGAGTGCTGACCTCCTATCGTGGGTTAGCAAAGCCAGAGCCATAATATATGTGTCATACCATATAAGCGGAGGCCAGCACCATGAAAAACAATACCATAATTTTTGTCGGATTGGACACCCATAAGGAGTTCACCGAAGTCGCATATTGCGAAGATCAACGAGGCTCAGAAGTAAAGCATCTTGGAAGAGTTTCTTCAGCCAAAGTATCACTTACCAAGATGGCAAGACAGTTTGAAAGCAAATACCCGCAGGCTACCCTGCATTTTGTTTATGAAGCAGGCCCCTGTGGCTACTGGATTTATCGATTGCTGACAAGCTTAGGCCATTGTTGCTATGTTGTTGCGCCATCACTGATTCCAAAGAAACCCGGACAACGCGTGAAAACAGATAAACGCGATGCACAAGATTTAGCTCGTTTGGTTCGTAATGGCGACCTTGATCCGATTTACGTTCCTGAACCCGCAGATGAAGCAATACGAGATCTATCTCGAGCACGTGAGCGTGCAATGCATGATTTGAATAATGCACGTTTCCAGCTAAAAGCCTTGCTGCTCAGAAACCATATTAACTATTCAGGCAAATCAAATTGGAGCTTAAAACACCTTCGTTGGTTAACAGAGATCATCTTACCTCATCCTAGTCAGCAATTTGTCTTGCAAGAGATGATTCAAACCATTTCAGAACGCAATGCTCGACTAGAGCGTCTGGACAATGAACTCGCCCATCACGTGAAGCAATGGCGATATTATCCGGTTGTGAAAGCGATACAAGCCTTGAGAGGCGTTCGACTGCTCACCGCCACTGGTGTCATTGTAGAGCTAGGAGACTTAACACGATTTGATAGCCCTAGAAAACTGATGAGTTATATCGGAACGACGCCCTCCGAACATTCAAGTGGAGGAAAACGACACTTAGGCGCGATCACCAAGTGTGGAAATGGGCGAGCGAGGAGATTGTTAGTTGAGGCTGCACATAGCTATCGCTATCCCGCAAAGATATCGAAGGAATTACAGCTCAGGCAGGAAGGATTGCCGAAAGAGGTAATTGATCAAGCTTGGCAAGCACAACAGAGATTATGTAGACGATATCAACGACTAATACACAAAGGTAAACATCGAAGTGTCGTGGTAACGGCGATCGCACGAGAACTGATAGCTTATATCTGGTCAATCTCGAAGGAAGTCACCTTACCCAGAATAGATCCAAAAACACGAATCTCACGCGTACCCGCTTAAGTAGATAAGGAATAATACATGAACAAGTTTAGCGTCAATGCAAAAGATCAAGCAGCGGCTGTGGTGCAATCACCGAAGGCGTTAGGTTGGCAATGAGCTAGCAGTACATTGATCCACGAGCATAGACTGAAGACAGGCACCACGACGTAATAAGTAAGGTTGGATAGGTTAACGCGTCGCGTTAGCAACCCACGAATACCAGCATGATCACCGTCGAAATTACTTGCTTCATCTGATGCGTTGACGCTTCCCTAACGGGAAGAATGTTAATTAAAAAGAAAGGCTCTGGCCGAGGTTCCGGCAGGATTTTGTGCGGGCCTCTTGACGTGGGGAGTCATACCAACGCCTTTAGCTGCGGCGAGCGATAGCGAGTCCAGCCCCGGGGCTTTTTCCGGGGCGAGGCAGGCTAAACTTGTTAGAGTTGATTGAATACTTTTGCTGCATTGTTCTTAATTGATTCCTGGCAAAGCTCAGACTCTACGCATTGTTTAAGTTGAATTTGAAGAGACACGGACAAACTGCTTAAAGTTTCCCTAGCCTGAATAACATTGCCATGATCAATATCTTTGATTGCTTCGCTAACCAGCGAGCGATCTATTAAAGCTTGACCAGCAGTGCTAGACAACCACCTTGCCGTAGTATCTTTATTAGCAACTGAGTAACCGTAACCACCACCAATTAAAAAGGCTACGACTACTAGAATAACAATGGAGATTGCCTTTAATTTCTTTTTCATATTTTTACTCTAACGCTTTTAGCTGCGGCCGAGCGCAGCGAGGTCCAGCCCAAGGTTCCCTTGGGCGATGCAGGCTAAACTGGTTATGATTAACTTCCCCATTTATGTGCCCCAGATATAAACCAGCCTTTATCATTTTTGTCGAAATAGTAGGTAAAGCCTTCTTGGTTTTCTCTGCTTTCGAGCTTACCAGCCATTACATCTAAGCACTTGGGTGACCAGAAACTCATATATACGATAGTTTGGCCCTCTAATAAGGAAATGATTTTCGGCATTTCTTGGGACAAAAATTCTGGAGTAACACCTAATACTGGAAAGTGAGCTTTGGGCTTTCGGAATTCCTCACAGGCTTGAGAGGCCCCTGATAAAAGTAGTAGGAATACAATAAGCACACCTTTATACATTTTTACTTCCTTGATCATAGACATAATGACTCCCCACGTCCCAAAAGAGTGCTGACCTCCTATCGTGGGTTAGCAAAGCCAGAGCCATAATATATGTGTCATACCATATAAGCGGAGGCCAGCACCATGAAAAACAATACCATAATTTTTGTCGGATTGGACACCCATAAGGAGTTCACCGAAGTCGCATATTGCGAAGATCAACGAGGCTCAGAAGTAAAACATCTTGGAAGAGTTTCTTCAGCCAAAGTATCACTTACCAAGATGGCAAGACAGTTTGAAAGCAAATACCCGCAGGCTACCCTGCATTTTGTTTATGAAGCAGGCCCCTGTGGCTACTGGATTTATCGATTGCTGACAAGCTTAGGCCATTGTTGCTATGTTGTTGCGCCATCACTGATTCCAAAGAAACCCGGACAACGCGTGAAAACAGATAAACGCGATGCACAAGATTTAGCTCGTTTGGTTCGTAATGGCGACCTTGATCCGA
>NZ_LWFE01000680.1:0-8748 GCF_001635675.1 Oleiphilus sp. HI0061
ATCAGTTTTTAGATGACGAAAAATCGTTCTATGTCGATCAAATTTTAGAAAATAAAAATAATAAATTGAGGTAAAAAATGACAGAAGATTATCGAACTAGAGAGTATGAGAGCATGTATTTTTGTGAGTCGTGTGACTCAAGGCAAATGCATGATATTAAGAGCGTTTGCACATTTAATGGTTATGGCGCGGGGGAAAATGGTGAAGATGCCCATGATTGGGTGCATTATTTTAGTTGTCATAAGTGCGGCCATCACGGTGCGGATATGTAGTGGATTCACTACGCATATCGGATGTTATGTTAAACCCATAGGTTAAAATGGGTTAATCAACTTGCAAAATAGACCGTTTTGCGTGATATTTAGCAAGATATACCATTTATTTGGGCTGTAACCGTGGATAAAAAGACGATAAAGCTACTTTTTGAAAATGGCGTAGTCGTTAGCTGTGAGATCACAGAAGATCCTACTCGACATCACGGCTATTTGCTCCAGTTTCGACAAAAAAACGGCTCAACGGTTGTGTTGAGTGATTCTCGAAACAAAAGCGAAAAATGGTTTGGAAAACTCGATACTGCCGCAAAAGCTGCAAGAGAAATCGGGTTTCAGAATTTTAGTGTGTACATGCCAAGCCCTGTTGGGAAGCCTGTACCGAAACCTGAGGATTTTAAACTCGGTAATTAAAAACAAGATGGGGAAAATTCTAGCGCCTCGTAAAACCAATAGGCTAGAAAGCAAAAACCCCTAATAACATGTCTTTGGCGAGAGAGTTATTAAGGGTTCCGTGGCCACCCAGTCGGTGACGCGTTAGAGAAATTATAACTGATTTCCTCTCTCCGTCAATTCCTTCTGTGGCTGCACTCGTTCTGACAATAAGGTCAGAACGAAACGAGCAACAGAGGAACATGAATCAAAATAATATAATAAAAATATTCGAAGACAGATTACCTAAAAAACCGTATTACTCTGATGACCTGTGTTTTGGGCTGCGAATTAATGCTGTTGAAAAGGCTAAAAAAGCTAAATTAATTCAGCCAAATGGCCCAACGCATAAGTATTGGTTTATCTTCGACGTAGATAGAAAGGGAGCTTTTCTAGATTGGGAAGAGAGAGGTGCTCCTGCGCCGAATTTGGCAATTATGAATCCTAATAATAAGCATGCCCACCTTCTTTATGGTTTGGAAACTCCTGTTAGAACAGCTAAGGATGCCAAACTGAAACCTTTAAAGTATGCCGCAGCGATTGAACATGGTTTACGTTTAAAGCTTGGATCTGATATGGGGTATAGTGGTCTCATTTGTAAAAACCCTTTGAACTCTTATTGGTGTACTCATACGTTTACCTCTGAGTTGTATACATTGGATTACTTAGCAGAATACGTTGATATTCAAACACCGGTAAACGATGTAGAACCCCAAGGGCTAGGACGAAATGTTGATCTTTTCGATACACTGAGAAAGTGGGCTTATCGGGCTATCAGGCAAGGTTGGCCTAAGTTTGACCAATGGCTTACTGCTTGCTCTGATAGAGCTTTGATGATCAATACAAGATTTACCTCTCCTTTAGATAACAATGAAGTTGACCACGTTGCAAAGTCTGTTGCTAAGTGGACGTTTAATAATTTCTCAGAACGTAGTTTTAGTGACATACAAGCCGCAAGAGGTGCTAAAGGAGGCGCTAAGAGTAAAGGAGGAGGAAGGAAAAAGGACGGTTCTTCTGATAGACAAAAGAAACCTTGGGAGAACATGGGAATATCTAGAGCAACCTACTATAGAAATAAGAAAACTGAGACTAAAACAAGCCATATCAGATAATAGCCCTTAGGGGGGCTATCCATGTGACTCATAGTCCGTAGACATATAGTCAACATCCCTCAATGATCCTTCTTTGTAAAGGGGGATTTCATGAACGAAGATCAAACATTGCTATCTTTTGGTGATCATGTTCGTAAGTTACGTTGTAACGTTGGATTAAGCCAAGAAGAGTTGGCTTCTTTATCTGATCTTGATCGTACTTATATCAGTGGTATTGAGAGAGGTAAACGAAATTTAAGTCTTATTAACATCGTTAAACTCGCTTCTTCATTGAATGTTTCCTTGCCTGAAATAATGTCATTCAATGTGGAAGAATAATTTATGAGTTCTTTGTTTGTTCATGAGGAAGCTGAGAAATTTAGTGTCTCTACAGATTCTGTTATCTATAAGTATATAGCTAGGAAAACTAAGGCTTCTGATAGAGATAGTAAAGCGCGTCGGTCGTTGGGTAATTTGTATGCTTTGTATGTTCTTTGCGATGATTATGTCAAAGGTAATTCTAAAGGATCATCATTTACAGAGTTAATGGCTCGAATGAAAAGTATGCCTTTCGGCTCTAAGTTACAAAACCATCCCTTAGATAATAGGTTAAATGATGAAGTTAGAAGGCAGTATGGCGTTTCTGAAGATATGTTCCCTGTTCAGCCTGCTGATTTGGGAAATGGTAAGAAAGCTAGAAAGATTTCAGTCTCTTTATTATCTGAAGGTGGAATGAATCCAATTGATGTTGCCTCTTATGTTGTTTCATCCATAGATCGATATATTCAGATCATTGATGACAATCAGACAGCGTATTTAAAAGAAATTGAAGATACAAGTTCGGATAAAGATACGATAGGTGTTATTGAAAAAGCATTTGAATACAACTCGGATGCACGTTTATTTGAAATAATATCTTTTGCTTTACTCCATTTACACTTTAGACAGACGTTGGTTACAACGATTATTAATGATGAACAAAGTACAGATCATCTATGTTTGTATCGAACAGGTAGAACAAATGCTAATGATGGTGGAATTGATTTTGTTCTTAAGCCATTAGGTAAATTTTTTCAGGTAACTGAAACTTTAGACTTTAAAAAATATTTTTTGGATTTCGATAAGATTAATCGATTTTCTTTGAGCTTTGTTATTAAGACGGATTTAAGTGAGGCGGATGTTCGAAAAGAAATCGAAGCTAATGCAAAGAAGGAGCTAAAAGAGGATCTTGTTGATTTATATATTTCTTTGTTCGATGAAATATATACGGTTAACGAACTAAAAGAGATCCTAACTTGGGTTTCACAATCTCATGAGCTGATTTCCCAGCTCAAAGAGATTGTGATTAATTGTTTTAAGTTGGAGTATGGCCTCTTAGATTAAAGAGGCTTGTTTCTCTTCACTTTTAGGGTTCTTTTCCCTCACTTTTTTAGAGAGATTGCTCGTTTTTCTTTTCTTTTCCTTTTCCAGCTCTTCTTTGGAAAAGTTAGATGGCAAATCGAGCCTTCTAATTCCCATTTTCACGTAGTCTTCGTTTATTTCTATTCCTATAGACTTTCTACCAAGCCTCTTTGATACTGCTGATGTTGTAAAGCTCCCTGAAAATGGGTCAAGAACAGTGTCACCTTCATTAGACGATGCCTTTACTATTCTTTCTAGTAACGATTCTGGCTTTTGAGTCGGATGATTTTCATATTCGTGCATTTTGAACCTTACACGAGGAAACTCCCATACATTTCCGGGTACTTTCTTCGTATTGTATGGCTGAGGAGGGTTTTTCCTGTAGTCAATAAGCTGTCGTTTTGACCCAGTTTTAGCTTCAACCATTATGTCTTCATGGTTAAATGTGTAGTTTTTTGCATGCTTTGTGAGCATTATTATTGGTTCATACATAGATCCATAATAAGTTTTAGCCTGTACTCCTGAGCTATCATAAGACCATACAATTCTGCTTTTTACACAAAATGTTTTTCTACACCAAATATCTAAATAAGGCATGTTTTCTGTACTGTTCATTAGATAAAACGTACCTGTTGGCTTTAGAACTCGATAACACTCTGATATCCATTCATAGCACCACTCTAAGAAGTCTGACTCTGACCACTTCTCTTTCAAGCCATCGAAGTCCTTACCGATATTGTATGGAGGGTCTGCAAAAATTAAATCGACACTTGCGTCTTCAATTTTGTTGAATGAAGTAAGAACATCTCCGTGTAGTATTTTGTGATTTTCGTCTTCGTATGTTGTATTGAATACATCAAATCTTTCAGCCATTAATACAATTCTCTTTGCGTATATTACTTCATATGTATGAAGTATGAATTATGAATTAATATATTTCTCTAGTGCATCTTTAACTATTGCACTTACAGTTCTGTGTTCTAATTTTGCTCTTTTGTTTGCTGTTGCCATATCCTCTACTTTTTCAAGCAGATCTGAAGGTAAACTAATAGTAGTTCTCGCTATTTCTACTTTCTTTTCTTCTTTGACTTTTGTCTTTGTTATTTTATGAGCATCGTCTGCTTGGTCTGCAAAAGCACTAATTTCTGCTTCAGTTGGTTCTGATCGAGTTCTTTTTTTTACCATCTTATATTAACTCCTGAACAAGCAGTTGTATTTCTGCTTTTGCTTTCGAATCTTTCCACTCAACAACCCCTGCACCTTCACTAATTGAATCTCTGTATGCCTTTCTATCTCTAATTACTGATCGGCATAGTTCTAGTTCTGGGAATTCCGACAAGTATTCTTTTGCCTCATTTGCCTCATTAATCTGAGGGTTACTTGGAGCTAAAGTTAAAACCGCTTTACATTTCAAATCTGGATTCATATCTCTAGCTTGAGTAATTACATCAACTAAATGTGGCAACGTATCTAAATCTGGTTGGCTTGGGCGAAATGGTGTTAACAATATATTGGCAGTTAACATGCCAGTCCTTAACTCTCTGCTATCTCTACCGGCAACATCAACAACGATAATTTCATATCTATTATTTAGATCTTTTAAGTTTTGGTGGATGTTGTCGTACATTGATACGCAATGAATTATTGGATAATCACTTTCAGATCTATCTTGAATAAATCGACTGCTCGTACCTTGTCTGTCTCCGTCAACAAGACAAACGTCCTTTCCTAATCTTGCTAGCTCTGCGCAAATGTTAACAGCAAGCGTAGATTTACCACATCCACCTTTCTGGCTTCCTATTAGAATTATCATATTTCATACTTATGAGTTATTAAATGTGAAGTAGTAAGTATGAAGTAATACTTTTATATGTCAAGTAAGCGCTTGATTAGGATAAAAAAAACGGTACGTTTAAAGTAAAGAATAAAAATAAGAGGTGGTTATATGTTCTTACTTGGTATTGATGATGTGTTTTCAGATTTTCTATCTGAATTAAATATTAAGTTTGATTTTGAACAAATAAATTTTTCAGAAGAGTCAGAATCAGCGCTTGTTAGAGGGGGGAAGCTAAAAAATTTAACTCCAGAAAGAGTACAAGAAATAGCCGCGCCGTATCTGGAAAAGTCTCTTAAACTGCTATGGCAAACAGCTAAAATTTTGCTCTCTGAAAGTGATTTAAAAGTATTTAAATCGTTGCTTAAGAAAGCATTACCTATTCTGAAAAAAGGGGATAAGAAAGAAGTTGATGCTATTTTGAATCAACTAGAGGCATATATTAAAAAGTGCCTTGAAAATTATAATGACGGGTTAGATGAGCTTGATGATGAGTTCAATAATGATAGTAAGTTAGATGCTTTACTTATTATTGCTATGTTGTTTTTTATGTCGGTTCGAAGCAAAGAGGCATCTTTTTTTCATAAAGAATATGGTCAGTACTTCAAACCAAGAACAACTAAGCCAAAAGATAATAAAAAAGACGACAAAAACAAGCTTGAAAACCCAGATTCTGACAATGACCCAGATCCTCAAAAACCTAGCCGCAGAAAAAGAAAGAGATAATAAATTATTATCTTCTATATTTATTTTTTCGTTT
Organism: Oleiphilus sp. HI0061; assembly: GCF_001635675.1. NCBI lineage: Bacteria > Pseudomonadati > Pseudomonadota > Gammaproteobacteria > Oceanospirillales > Oleiphilaceae > Oleiphilus > Oleiphilus sp. HI0061. Next base: position 5,788 of record NZ_LWFE01000680.1, read on the forward strand.
GCTTTTTATGTGGAACTTAAAAGAATTTACAAGTTTTCGTTTATCACTCGAACTTAATTTACTTGATGCTTTATCTAGGGCTTTCAACTCTTCTATCGAACGTTTAGCCACTGTTTTACTGTTCGATTCGAGCGTAGCTTTAACATAGTTAGTAACAGCTTTATTACGATATTTTTCGACGATTTCATTTAGCCCTTGAGCTAATGACTTTAGATATAATTGACCTGCTTCAAACCCCGCTTTTAGTCGTTTTTCGATCTGTTTGAGTTTATTAATACGTTCTTTTCGTTGCTGTTCTTCTTTCTCAAGCTTCTTATTTTGTTCAGATAAATACGTAAATTGGTTGTATTTACGTTGGCCAATGGGCTTTTTGTTATCCATTCGCATATATTTATTCTTAGCTTTTAAGTCTGGGTCTTCATCTTCATATTTTAATTTAAATTGAAAGTCATGGCCGTGCCATTTCAGCCACATATTCGCATATACGTAAAAATGTTCCTGTAACGCGCGTCCTGATATTTCGCGTTCTTCTGGAGTCAGTTTTGAATACTGATCAGAAGACAAATTTAAGTCGGGGCGGGTATGCCGTAACAAACGAATTTCTGCATCGGCATAGTCTGCTAAACCGTTTACTGAATTGACTGCTGAATGGTATACGTGTGGGTGTTCTCTTAACTCGTCGAAGTGGAGTGCTTTTAAGAATATTGGGTATTCTGAAAAGTGTACTTTATGGTAATCCTCATAGAGTTCTACTTGGTCTTTACATGAGAGTGCTATGTCGTTTTCTTCTGGGATTTTGAATAGCTTTTCTACAACGTTGATATTAAACCCTGAACTTTTGTTTTTTCCAGAAATAAGTATTTCATTTTGGAGTTGCTCTAACTCTTCAATAGCACGTTTTTTATCGTTGTAACGCGCTATTTTGTCATCCACTTTTTCAAATAAAATTGAGGCTTTGTTGATATGTTTTTCATCAGACAAACGCGTAATGATATTTTTATATAATCGCTTTTCGTGATCAGATGATTTGTCGGATTCTGCCCATTTTTTAAATTTACGTTTTAATGCTACGCGTCGTTCAGCGCGTTTTGCTTTCAGATTCCTTTCTGCTTCATCATCTTTTGAAAGCTTGTTTTTGTAGTTTATTAAATAACGATAAGCCTCCTCTGCTCTAATTTCATTATCGTACAAATAATATTTGTTTAAATGGGATAATTCTGGATTAACATTTTTGGCTTTCCGTAAAAATGTATGTTCTCCAGATCTATTTAATTGATGCTTTTGATTTTTGGTATAACGTAGCTGACTAAAAAATAATGTGGATGTTTTCATCTCCTTTTCACCGTTGATTTTGTCTCCTCGGTGTTACCCTCGGAGAGCCAAGTATTCTTTATGAAATCTTTACGCGAAGCGAAAGTTGCATGAAGAAAATACTTGGTTATTTAACACGGGTAACTTTCAGTCACCCATATTTTTAACATACATTATTTTTTGAAAAAGCAAACGTCAATATAAGGTCTTGATCTATCAATGCCATACGTTGACTAAATTTCAATAATTTGTAACTATATGAAAAATAACAAGTTTTTCTTGACATGCTCCGAAAAACCTGTATCATGTAATAGTATGAGTTGAGGCCACTGGGGCCGAGGCGATTTATCTTGGCAGATAAGAAAATGAAATTTTATATACAATTAAATAGTCAGTTTCGAAAGAAAATGCAGCTCTAGTTTTATGCGCTGTACTGCCAAGATAAGACCGCCGTAAAGGCGGTTTTTTTTTGCATATTAAAAATAAAAAGAGAGGCAGATGATTATGAACATGGAAAAGTATTGCGAGCGTTGTGACGATGAAACGATTCACAACCATGAAGAGAAATATGAACGATGGATGGATTCATCTATTGATGATGACGACTTATCACAATCAGAAGTGATAAGCAGAATGAACGGCGACAAGGTAACAACGGTGACTTGCACTAAGTGTCTCCACAGTTACCAAACGCTTTAAATAATAGAAATAAGAGGATTAAAAATGGATCAAAAAGAACAAAAAAACGGATTACCAATTGAACGTTTCTGTCACACCTGCGGTGATGAAACAGAACAGCTTTGTAATAGGTATTTAAAACCGAATGCTGATGAGTGGACGGTTGAGTACACATGCACTATTTGCCGTAGAACTATTTAACTAAAATAAAAAATGAGGAAAAAAATATGACTAAAAAGCTAACTAAAAGACAACAACAGGTAGTCGATAATGCTCGAAACAATAAAGCAAGTAATGTTGTTGAGACTGCCGAAAAACCTGAATCTAGAAGAAGTTTTTCTTACAGAATTAAACCTTCCATCGCACATAGGTTTGAACGTGAAATAAATCTTCTAAAAGAGAAAAATCCTTCGATATTGAAAGGAGCGGTGGTTGAAAACTTAATGTCTGACTTTTTAGATGACTTAAACAGAATGAGAGTGGAAAGCGAAAAAGCATACTAAAGGGTATACCGGATAGAACAATAATAAGAGGGCAGTATGGTATGAAAATAAGAATGATGGGAGCCGATGATTTAAACCAACGCTTGGTAGACTTTTTAGTCTGCCAACGCTTGCACGATGGGCGGGTTTATCCGAACCGTGGCGGCAATGGTTCACGAGTTTACCTTGATATTGATGATCGGGAGGCCGAACGGATTTTAGAAAAGTTAGAGCGCTTTAATCAGTTTTTAGATGACGAAAAATCGTTCTATGTCGATCAAATTTTAGAAAATAAAAATAATAAATTGAGGTAAAAAATGACAGAAGATTATCGAACTAGAGAGTATGAGAGCATGTATTTTTGTGAGTCGTGTGACTCAAGGCAAATGCATGATATTAAGAGCGTTTGCACATTTAATGGTTATGGCGCGGGGGAAAATGGTGAAGATGCCCATGATTGGGTGCATTATTTTAGTTGTCATAAGTGCGG
>NZ_LWFE01000681.1:0-8734 GCF_001635675.1 Oleiphilus sp. HI0061
ATAAACGAAAACTTGTAAATTCTTTTAAGTTCCACAGAAAAAGCAAACGAAAAAATAAATATAGAAGATAATAATTTATTATCTCTTTCTTTTTCTGCGGCTAGGTTTTTGAGGATCTGGGTCATTGTCAGAATCTGGGTTTTCAAGCTTGTTTTTGTCGTCTTTTTTATTATCTTTTGGCTTAGTTGTTCTTGGTTTGAAGTACTGACCATATTCTTTATGAAAAAAAGATGCCTCTTTGCTTCGAACCGACATAAAAAACAACATAGCAATAATAAGTAAAGCATCTAACTTACTATCATTATTGAACTCATCATCAAGCTCATCTAACCCGTCATTATAATTTTCAAGGCACTTTTTAATATATGCCTCTAGTTGATTCAAAATAGCATCAACTTCTTTCTTATCCCCTTTTTTCAGAATAGGTAATGCTTTCTTAAGCAACGATTTAAATACTTTTAAATCACTTTCAGAGAGCAAAATTTTAGCTGTTTGCCATAGCAGTTTAAGAGACTTTTCCAGATACGGCGCGGCTATTTCTTGTACTCTTTCTGGAGTTAAATTTTTTAGCTTCCCCCCTCTAACAAGCGCTGATTCTGACTCTTCTGAAAAATTTATTTGTTCAAAATCAAACTTAATATTTAATTCAGATAGAAAATCTGAAAACACATCATCAATACCAAGTAAGAACATATAACCACCTCTTATTTTTATTCTTTACTTTAAACGTACCGTTTTTTTTATCCTAATCAAGCGCTTACTTGACATATAAAAGTATTACTTCATACTTACTACTTCACATTTAATAACTCATAAGTATGAAATATGATAATTCTAATAGGAAGCCAGAAAGGTGGATGTGGTAAATCTACGCTTGCTGTTAACATTTGCGCAGAGCTAGCAAGATTAGGAAAGGACGTTTGTCTTGTTGACGGAGACAGACAAGGTACGAGCAGTCGATTTATTCAAGATAGATCTGAAAGTGATTATCCAATAATTCATTGCGTATCAATGTACGACAACATCCACCAAAACTTAAAAGATCTAAATAATAGATATGAAATTATCGTTGTTGATGTTGCCGGTAGAGATAGCAGAGAGTTAAGGACTGGCATGTTAACTGCCAATATATTGTTAACACCATTTCGCCCAAGCCAACCAGATTTAGATACGTTGCCACATTTAGTTGATGTAATTACTCAAGCTAGAGATATGAATCCAGATTTGAAATGTAAAGCGGTTTTAACTTTAGCTCCAAGTAACCCTCAGATTAATGAGGCAAATGAGGCAAAAGAATACTTGTCGGAATTCCCAGAACTAGAACTATGCCGATCAGTAATTAGAGATAGAAAGGCATACAGAGATTCAATTAGTGAAGGTGCAGGGGTTGTTGAGTGGAAAGATTCGAAAGCAAAAGCAGAAATACAACTGCTTGTTCAGGAGTTAATATAAGATGGTAAAAAAAAGAACTCGATCAGAACCAACTGAAGCAGAAATTAGTGCTTTTGCAGACCAAGCAGACGATGCTCATAAAATAACAAAGACAAAAGTCAAAGAAGAAAAGAAAGTAGAAATAGCGAGAACTACTATTAGTTTACCTTCAGATCTGCTTGAAAAAGTAGAGGATATGGCAACAGCAAACAAAAGAGCAAAATTAGAACACAGAACTGTAAGTGCAATAGTTAAAGATGCACTAGAGAAATATATTAATTCATAATTCATACTTCATACATATGAAGTAATATACGCAAAGAGAATTGTATTAATGGCTGAAAGATTTGATGTATTCAATACAACATACGAAGACGAAAATCACAAAATACTACACGGAGATGTTCTTACTTCATTCAACAAAATTGAAGACGCAAGTGTCGATTTAATTTTTGCAGACCCTCCATACAATATCGGTAAGGACTTCGATGGCTTGAAAGAGAAGTGGTCAGAGTCAGACTTCTTAGAGTGGTGCTATGAATGGATATCAGAGTGTTATCGAGTTCTAAAGCCAACAGGTACGTTTTATCTAATGAACAGTACAGAAAACATGCCTTATTTAGATATTTGGTGTAGAAAAACATTTTGTGTAAAAAGCAGAATTGTATGGTCTTATGATAGCTCAGGAGTACAGGCTAAAACTTATTATGGATCTATGTATGAACCAATAATAATGCTCACAAAGCATGCAAAAAACTACACATTTAACCATGAAGACATAATGGTTGAAGCTAAAACTGGGTCAAAACGACAGCTTATTGACTACAGGAAAAACCCTCCTCAGCCATACAATACGAAGAAAGTACCCGGAAATGTATGGGAGTTTCCTCGTGTAAGGTTCAAAATGCACGAATATGAAAATCATCCGACTCAAAAGCCAGAATCGTTACTAGAAAGAATAGTAAAGGCATCGTCTAATGAAGGTGACACTGTTCTTGACCCATTTTCAGGGAGCTTTACAACATCAGCAGTATCAAAGAGGCTTGGTAGAAAGTCTATAGGAATAGAAATAAACGAAGACTACGTGAAAATGGGAATTAGAAGGCTCGATTTGCCATCTAACTTTTCCAAAGAAGAGCTGGAAAAGGAAAAGAAAAGAAAAACGAGCAATCTCTCTAAAAAAGTGAGGGAAAAGAACCCTAAAAGTGAAGAGAAACAAGCCTCTTTAATCTAAGAGGCCATACTCCAACTTAAAACAATTAATCACAATCTCTTTGAGCTGGGAAATCAGCTCATGAGATTGTGAAACCCAAGTTAGGATCTCTTTTAGTTCGTTAACCGTATATATTTCATCGAACAAAGAAATATATAAATCAACAAGATCCTCTTTTAGCTCCTTCTTTGCATTAGCTTCGATTTCTTTTCGAACATCCGCCTCACTTAAATCCGTCTTAATAACAAAGCTCAAAGAAAATCGATTAATCTTATCGAAATCCAAAAAATATTTTTTAAAGTCTAAAGTTTCAGTTACCTGAAAAAATTTACCTAATGGCTTAAGAACAAAATCAATTCCACCATCATTAGCATTTGTTCTACCTGTTCGATACAAACATAGATGATCTGTACTTTGTTCATCATTAATAATCGTTGTAACCAACGTCTGTCTAAAGTGTAAATGGAGTAAAGCAAAAGATATTATTTCAAATAAACGTGCATCCGAGTTGTATTCAAATGCTTTTTCAATAACACCTATCGTATCTTTATCCGAACTTGTATCTTCAATTTCTTTTAAATACGCTGTCTGATTGTCATCAATGATCTGAATATATCGATCTATGGATGAAACAACATAAGAGGCAACATCAATTGGATTCATTCCACCTTCAGATAATAAAGAGACTGAAATCTTTCTAGCTTTCTTACCATTTCCCAAATCAGCAGGCTGAACAGGGAACATATCTTCAGAAACGCCATACTGCCTTCTAACTTCATCATTTAACCTATTATCTAAGGGATGGTTTTGTAACTTAGAGCCGAAAGGCATACTTTTCATTCGAGCCATTAACTCTGTAAATGATGATCCTTTAGAATTACCTTTGACATAATCATCGCAAAGAACATACAAAGCATACAAATTACCCAACGACCGACGCGCTTTACTATCTCTATCAGAAGCCTTAGTTTTCCTAGCTATATACTTATAGATAACAGAATCTGTAGAGACACTAAATTTCTCAGCTTCCTCATGAACAAACAAAGAACTCATAAATTATTCTTCCACATTGAATGACATTATTTCAGGCAAGGAAACATTCAATGAAGAAGCGAGTTTAACGATGTTAATAAGACTTAAATTTCGTTTACCTCTCTCAATACCACTGATATAAGTACGATCAAGATCAGATAAAGAAGCCAACTCTTCTTGGCTTAATCCAACGTTACAACGTAACTTACGAACATGATCACCAAAAGATAGCAATGTTTGATCTTCGTTCATGAAATCCCCCTTTACAAAGAAGGATCATTGAGGGATGTTGACTATATGTCTACGGACTATGAGTCACATGGATAGCCCCCCTAAGGGCTATTATCTGATATGGCTTGTTTTAGTCTCAGTTTTCTTATTTCTATAGTAGGTTGCTCTAGATATTCCCATGTTCTCCCAAGGTTTCTTTTGTCTATCAGAAGAACCGTCCTTTTTCCTTCCTCCTCCTTTACTCTTAGCGCCTCCTTTAGCACCTCTTGCGGCTTGTATGTCACTAAAACTACGTTCTGAGAAATTATTAAACGTCCACTTAGCAACAGACTTTGCAACGTGGTCAACTTCATTGTTATCTAAAGGAGAGGTAAATCTTGTATTGATCATCAAAGCTCTATCAGAGCAAGCAGTAAGCCATTGGTCAAACTTAGGCCAACCTTGCCTGATAGCCCGATAAGCCCACTTTCTCAGTGTATCGAAAAGATCAACATTTCGTCCTAGCCCTTGGGGTTCTACATCGTTTACCGGTGTTTGAATATCAACGTATTCTGCTAAGTAATCCAATGTATACAACTCAGAGGTAAACGTATGAGTACACCAATAAGAGTTCAAAGGGTTTTTACAAATGAGACCACTATACCCCATATCAGATCCAAGCTTTAAACGTAAACCATGTTCAATCGCTGCGGCATACTTTAAAGGTTTCAGTTTGGCATCCTTAGCTGTTCTAACAGGAGTTTCCAAACCATAAAGAAGGTGGGCATGCTTATTATTAGGATTCATAATTGCCAAATTCGGCGCAGGAGCACCTCTCTCTTCCCAATCTAGAAAAGCTCCCTTTCTATCTACGTCGAAGATAAACCAATACTTATGCGTTGGGCCATTTGGCTGAATTAATTTAGCTTTTTTAGCCTTTTCAACAGCATTAATTCGCAGCCCAAAACACAGGTCATCAGAGTAATACGGTTTTTTAGGTAATCTGTCTTCGAATATTTTTATTATATTATTTTGATTCATGTTCCTCTGTTGCTCGTTTCGTTCTGACCTTATTGTCAGAACGAGTGCAGCCACAGAAGGAATTGACGGAGAGAGGAAATCAGTTATAATTTCTCTAACGCGTCACCGACTGGGTGGCCACGGAACCCTTAATAACTCTCTCGCCAAAGACATGTTATTAGGGGTTTTTGCTTTCTAGCCTATTGGTTTTACGAGGCGCTAGAATTTTCCCCATCTTGTTTTTAATTACCGAGTTTAAAATCCTCAGGTTTCGGTACAGGCTTCCCAACAGGGCTTGGCATGTACACACTAAAATTCTGAAACCCGATTTCTCTTGCAGCTTTTGCGGCAGTATCGAGTTTTCCAAACCATTTTTCGCTTTTGTTTCGAGAATCACTCAACACAACCGTTGAGCCGTTTTTTTGTCGAAACTGGAGCAAATAGCCGTGATGTCGAGTAGGATCTTCTGTGATCTCACAGCTAACGACTACGCCATTTTCAAAAAGTAGCTTTATCGTCTTTTTATCCACGGTTACAGCCCAAATAAATGGTATATCTTGCTAAATATCACGCAAAACGGTCTATTTTGCAAGTTGATTAACCCATTTTAACCTATGGGTTTAACATAACATCCGATATGCGTAGTGAATCCACTACATATCCGCACCGTGATGGCCGCACTTATGACAACTAAAATAATGCACCCAATCATGGGCATCTTCACCATTTTCCCCCGCGCCATAACCATTAAATGTGCAAACGCTCTTAATATCATGCATTTGCCTTGAGTCACACGACTCACAAAAATACATGCTCTCATACTCTCTAGTTCGATAATCTTCTGTCATTTTTTACCTCAATTTATTATTTTTATTTTCTAAAATTTGATCGACATAGAACGATTTTTCGTCATCTAAAAACTGATTAAAGCGCTCTAACTTTTCTAAAATCCGTTCGGCCTCCCGATCATCAATATCAAGGTAAACTCGTGAACCATTGCCGCCACGGTTCGGATAAACCCGCCCATCGTGCAAGCGTTGGCAGACTAAAAAGTCTACCAAGCGTTGGTTTAAATCATCGGCTCCCATCATTCTTATTTTCATACCATACTGCCCTCTTATTATTGTTCTATCCGGTATACCCTTTAGTATGCTTTTTCGCTTTCCACTCTCATTCTGTTTAAGTCATCTAAAAAGTCAGACATTAAGTTTTCAACCACCGCTCCTTTCAATATCGAAGGATTTTTCTCTTTTAGAAGATTTATTTCACGTTCAAACCTATGTGCGATGGAAGGTTTAATTCTGTAAGAAAAACTTCTTCTAGATTCAGGTTTTTCGGCAGTCTCAACAACATTACTTGCTTTATTGTTTCGAGCATTATCGACTACCTGTTGTTGTCTTTTAGTTAGCTTTTTAGTCATATTTTTTTCCTCATTTTTTATTTTAGTTAAATAGTTCTACGGCAAATAGTGCATGTGTACTCAACCGTCCACTCATCAGCATTCGGTTTTAAATACCTATTACAAAGCTGTTCTGTTTCATCACCGCAGGTGTGACAGAAACGTTCAATTGGTAATCCGTTTTTTTGTTCTTTTTGATCCATTTTTAATCCTCTTATTTCTATTATTTAAAGCGTTTGGTAACTGTGGAGACACTTAGTGCAAGTCACCGTTGTTACCTTGTCGCCGTTCATTCTGCTTATCACTTCTGATTGTGATAAGTCGTCATCATCAATAGATGAATCCATCCATCGTTCATATTTCTCTTCATGGTTGTGAATCGTTTCATCGTCACAACGCTCGCAATACTTTTCCATGTTCATAATCATCTGCCTCTCTTTTTATTTTTAATATGCAAAAAAAAACCGCCTTTACGGCGGTCTTATCTTGGCAGTACAGCGCATAAAACTAGAGCTGCATTTTCTTTCGAAACTGACTATTTAATTGTATATAAAATTTCATTTTCTTATCTGCCAAGATAAATCGCCTCGGCCCCAGTGGCCTCAACTCATACTATTACATGATACAGGTTTTTCGGAGCATGTCAAGAAAAACTTGTTATTTTTCATATAGTTACAAATTATTGAAATTTAGTCAACGTATGGCATTGATAGATCAAGACCTTATATTGACGTTTGCTTTTTCAAAAAATAATGTATGTTAAAAATATGGGTGACTGAAAGTTACCCGTGTTAAATAACCAAGTATTTTCTTCATGCAACTTTCGCTTCGCGTAAAGATTTCATAAAGAATACTTGGCTCTCCGAGGGTAACACCGAGGAGACAAAATCAACGGTGAAAAGGAGATGAAAACATCCACATTATTTTTTAGTCAGCTACGTTATACCAAAAATCAAAAGCATCAATTAAATAGATCTGGAGAACATACATTTTTACGGAAAGCCAAAAATGTTAATCCAGAATTATCCCATTTAAACAAATATTATTTGTACGATAATGAAATTAGAGCAGAGGAGGCTTATCGTTATTTAATAAACTACAAAAACAAGCTTTCAAAAGATGATGAAGCAGAAAGGAATCTGAAAGCAAAACGCGCTGAACGACGCGTAGCATTAAAACGTAAATTTAAAAAATGGGCAGAATCCGACAAATCATCTGATCACGAAAAGCGATTATATAAAAATATCATTACGCGTTTGTCTGATGAAAAACATATCAACAAAGCCTCAATTTTATTTGAAAAAGTGGATGACAAAATAGCGCGTTACAACGATAAAAAACGTGCTATTGAAGAGTTAGAGCAACTCCAAAATGAAATACTTATTTCTGGAAAAAACAAAAGTTCAGGGTTTAATATCAACGTTGTAGAAAAGCTATTCAAAATCCCAGAAGAAAACGACATAGCACTCTCATGTAAAGACCAAGTAGAACTCTATGAGGATTACCATAAAGTACACTTTTCAGAATACCCAATATTCTTAAAAGCACTCCACTTCGACGAGTTAAGAGAACACCCACACGTATACCATTCAGCAGTCAATTCAGTAAACGGTTTAGCAGACTATGCCGATGCAGAAATTCGTTTGTTACGGCATACCCGCCCCGACTTAAATTTGTCTTCTGATCAGTATTCAAAACTGACTCCAGAAGAACGCGAAATATCAGGACGCGCGTTACAGGAACATTTTTACGTATATGCGAATATGTGGCTGAAATGGCACGGCCATGACTTTCAATTTAAATTAAAATATGAAGATGAAGACCCAGACTTAAAAGCTAAGAATAAATATATGCGAATGGATAACAAAAAGCCCATTGGCCAACGTAAATACAACCAATTTACGTATTTATCTGAACAAAATAAGAAGCTTGAGAAAGAAGAACAGCAACGAAAAGAACGTATTAATAAACTCAAACAGATCGAAAAACGACTAAAAGCGGGGTTTGAAGCAGGTCAATTATATCTAAAGTCATTAGCTCAAGGGCTAAATGAAATCGTCGAAAAATATCGTAATAAAGCTGTTACTAACTATGTTAAAGCTACGCTCGAATCGAACAGTAAAACAGTGGCTAAACGTTCGATAGAAGAGTTGAAAGCCCTAGATAAAGCATCAAGTAAATTAAGTTCGAGTGATAAACGAAAACTTGTAAATTCTTTTAAGTTCCACATAAAAAGCAAACGAAAAAATAAATATAGAAGATAATAATTTATTATCTCTTTCTTTTTCTGCGGCTAGGTTTTTGAGGATCTGGGTCATTGTCAGAATCTGGGTTTTCAAGCTTGTTTTTGTCGTCTTTTTTATTATCTTTTGGCTTAGTTGTTCTTGGTTTGAAGTACTGACCATATTCTTTATGAAAAAAAGATGCCT
>NZ_LWFE01000682.1:0-5912 GCF_001635675.1 Oleiphilus sp. HI0061
TCACATAATTAAAACGAAAGTGAGTTACTTACAATACTTTCTTCCAGGCAATAAAAAACCCCAGTAGGATGACCTACTGGGGTTTCTAATAGAAGCCTGACGATGACCTACTCTCACATGGGACCTCCCACACTACCATCGGCGATGCTTCGTTTCACTTCTGAGTTCGGGATGGGATCAGGTGGTTCCAAAGCTCTATGGTCGTCAGGCAAAACTTCGGTTGCTGATACTTGATCAACAACACTTAATTCTGCGTCTTTAACAATAGCAAGTAATAGCTAATTTAATCTCTGCTGTCTAACGAAGACTCATATCCAATTTGCGTTACCCGTCGTTGTACGAATAATCATTCACTATAAAACCACTTGGGCGTTATATAGTTAAGCCTCACGAGCAATTAGTACTGGTTAGCTCAATACGTTACCGCACTTACACACCCAGCCTATCAACGTCATAGTCTTTAACGGCTCTTTAGGGGAATTAAATTCCCAGGGAAAACTTATCTTGAAGGGGGCTTCCCGCTTAGATGCTTTCAGCGGTTATCCTGTCCGAACGTAGCTACCGGGCAATGCGTCTGGCGACACAACCCGAACACCAGGGGTTCGTCCACTCCGGTCCTCTCGTACTAGGAGCAGCTCTTCTCAATTTTCCAACGTCCACGGCAGATAGGGACCGAACTGTCTCACGACGTTCTAAACCCAGCTCGCGTACCACTTTAAATGGCGAACAGCCATACCCTTGGGACCGGCTTCAGCCCCAGGATGTGATGAGCCGACATCGAGGTGCCAAACACCGCCGTCGATGTGAACTCTTGGGCGGTATCAGCCTGTTATCCCCGGAGTACCTTTTATCCGTTGAGCGATGGCCCTTCCATACAGAACCACCGGATCACTATGACCTACTTTCGTACCTGCTCGACGTGTCTGTCTCGCAGTTAAGCGCGCTTATGCCATTACACTAACCGCATGATGTCCGACCATGCTTAGCGCACCTTCGTGCTCCTCCGTTACTCTTTGGGAGGAGACCGCCCCAGTCAAACTACCCACCACACAGTGTCCTCGATCCCGATAAGGGACCCGAGTTAGAACCTCAAACATACCAGGGTGGTATTTCAAGGATGGCTCCACCAGATCTAGCGACCTGGTTTCAAAGCCTCCCACCTATCCTACACAAATAGGTTCAAAGTTCACTGTGAAGCTATAGTAAAGGTTCACGGGGTCTTTCCGTCTAGCCGCGGATACGCTGCATCTTAACAGCGATTTCAATTTCACTGAGTCTCGGGTGGAGACAGCTTGGCCATCGTTACACCATTCGTGCAGGTCGGAACTTACCCGACAAGGAATTTCGCTACCTTAGGACCGTTATAGTTACGGCCGCCGTTTACCGGGGCTTCGATCAAGAGCTTCGCATACGCTAACCCCATCAATTAACCTTCCGGCACCGGGCAGGTGTCATACCCTATACGTCCACTTTCGTGTTTGCAGAGTACTGTGTTTTTAATAAACAGTCGCAGCCAACTGGTATCTTCGGCCGACCTCAGCTTACAGAGCAAGTCTGATCACCAAAATCGGCGTACCTTCTCCCGAAGTTACGGTACCATTTTGCCTAGTTCCTTCACCCGAGTTCTCTCAAGCGCCTTGGTATTCTCTACCTGACCACCTGTGTCGGTTTGGGGTACGGTTCCTATATATCTGAAGCTTAGAGGTTTTTCCTGGAAGCAGAGCATCAACCACTTCAATCTCTAAAAGAGATCTCGTCATCAGTTCTCAGCCTTAAGGACCCGGATTTGCCTAAGTCCTCAGCCTACAACCTTAAACATGGACAACCGTCGCCATGCTGGTTTAGCTTTCTCCGTCTCCCCATCGCAATATATACAAGTACAGGAATATTAACCTGTTTCCCATCGACTACGCTTCTCAGCCTCGCCTTAGGGGCCGACTCACCCTGCGCCGATTAACGTTGCGCAGGAACCCTTGGTCTTCCGGCGAGGGGGTTTTTCACCCCCTTTGTCGTTACTCATGTCAGCATTCGCACTTCTGATACCTCCACCCAACTTCTCAATTGAGCTTCATCAGCTTACAGAACGCTCCTCTACCATATCTAAAAGATATCCGCAGCTTCGGTGTACAGTTTGAGCCCCGTTAAATCTTCCGCGCAGGCCGACTCGACTAGTGAGCTATTACGCTTTCTTTAAAGGATGGCTGCTTCTAAGCCAACCTCCTAGCTGTCTAAGCCTTCCCACATCGTTTCCCACTTAACTGTAACTTTGGGACCTTAGCTGGCGGTCTGGGTTGTTGCCCTCTCCACGACGGACGTTAGCACCCGCCGTGTGTCTCCCGTGATCGCACTCCTGGGTATTCGGAGTTTGCATGGGGTTGGTAAGTCGGGATGACCCCCTAGCCCAAACAGTGCTCTACCCCCCAGGGTGATACACGAGGCGCTACCTAAATAGCTTTCGAGGAGAACCAGCTATCTCCGAGTTTGATTAGCCTTTCACTCCTAGCCACAAGTCATCCCCTCATTTTTCAACATAAGTGGGTTCGGTCCTCCAATCAGTGTTACCTGATCTTCAACCTGCTCATGGCTAGATCACTCGGTTTCGGGTCTAATCCCAGCAACTAAACGCCCTATTAAGACTCGGTTTCCCTACGGCTCCCCTATACGGTTAACCTTGCTACTAAAATTAAGTCGCTGACCCATTATACAAAAGGTACGCAGTCACAGAACAAGTCTGCTCCCACTGCTTGTACGCATACGGTTTCAGGATCTATTTCACTCCCCTCACAGGGGTTCTTTTCGCCTTTCCCTCACGGTACTGGTTCACTATCGGTCAGTCAGGAGTATTTAGCCTTGGAGGATGGTCCCCCCATCTTCAGACAAGATAACACGTGTCCCGTCCTACTTAATATGTGACTATTGAATCTTCGTGTACGGGGCTATCACCCACTATGGCCGCACTTCCCAGAGCGTTCCACTAATTCAATAATCATCGGCTAATCCCCGTTCGCTCGCCGCTACTAAGGGAATCTCGGTTGATTTCTTTTCCTCCGGGTACTTAGATGTTTCAGTTCTCCGGGTTTGCTTCTTACACCTATGTATTCAGTGCAAGATATCTAACTTATGTTAGATGGGTTTCCCCATTCGGAAATCGTTGGGTCAAAGCTTGTTTACCAGCTTACCAACGCTTATCGCAGGTTACTACGTCCTTCATCGCCTCTGACTGCCAAGGCATCCACCGTATGCGCTTAGTCACTTAACTATATAACCCGAAGCAGTCTTCTAAGACGACCTTTTACCATCTTAGTACTTAAGCTATATATATGACCATTCGTAACGTTTTCGCCGGATAACGCTTGATATGAATCTCATTTCTTTCGTTATCCATGATTAAATTATTCGCTGATATGTGAATAATCTAATCACTTAGCAATGAGTTGCATTATGTCATCACAACATAAAACAACGTCTACTATTACTTACCTAATTGTTAAAGAGCTTCTAATCGCATGATTAGAAATAAATACACTTTACTTAATTCAAACTTAAACCAAGCAAATACACTTATTTATAATCATTTCAATTTTGGAAATTGGTGGAGCTATGCGGGATCGAACCGCAGACCTCCTGCGTGCAAGGCAGGCGCTCTCCCAGCTGAGCTATAGCCCCAATCCCAGAGCATTTTATCCTCTGCTTTAACGTTCATTAAAGTCAGACTCAAAAAATCGTAGATTTTAGTTAATCTAGGCAAATGACTGCGAAGCATAGCCTGCTATGCGAGTAATCATTTAACGATGAGTAACTGAAATCTGGTAGGCCTGGGCAGACTTGAACTGCCGACCTCACCCTTATCAGGGGTGCGCTCTAACCACCTGAGCTACAGGCCTTCTGCGCAAATTACCTCTCAGTAAGATGCTATAGGGCCTATTGCCCTTACGCTCTCTTTAATTCTATAACCAAGCAATTCGTGTGAACTCTGACCGAAACGATCACGATTCGTTTAAGGAGGTGATCCAGCCCCAGGTTCCCCTAGGGCTACCTTGTTACGACTTCACCCCAGTCATGAACCACACCGTGGTAATCGTCCCCCCGAAGGTTAGACTAACTACTTCTGGTGCAATCCACTCCCATGGTGTGACGGGCGGTGTGTACAAGGCCCGGGAACGTATTCACCGTGGCATTCTGATCCACGATTACTAGCGATTCCGACTTCATGGAGTCGAGTTGCAGACTCCAATCCGGACTACGATAAATTTTCTGGGATTAGCTCCACCTCGCGGCTTGGCGTCCCTTTGTATTTACCATTGTAGCACGTGTGTAGCCCTGGTCGTAAGGGCCATGATGACTTGACGTCGTCCCCACCTTCCTCCGGTTTGTCACCGGCAGTCTCCTTAGAGTTCCCACCCGAAGTGCTGGCAAATAAGGATAAGGGTTGCGCTCGTTACGGGACTTAACCCAACATTTCACAACACGAGCTGACGACAGCCATGCAGCACCTGTCACTGCGTTCCCGAAGGCACCAATCTATCTCTAGAAAGTTCGCAGGATGTCAAGACCAGGTAAGGTTCTTCGCGTTGCATCGAATTAAACCACATGCTCCACCGCTTGTGCGGGCCCCCGTCAATTCATTTGAGTTTTAATCTTGCGACCGTACTCCCCAGGCGGTCTACTTAGTGCGTTAGCTGCGCCACTAAGGAATCAAGTTCCCCAACGGCTAGTAGACATCGTTTACGGCGTGGACTACCAGGGTATCTAATCCTGTTTGCTCCCCACGCTTTCGCACCTCAGCGTCAGTATCAGTCCAGGTGGCCGCCTTCGCCACTGATGTTCCTTCCAATCTCTACGCATTTCACCGCTACACTGGAAATTCCACCACCCTCTACTGTACTCTAGCGAGTCAGTTCTAAATGCAGTTCCCAGGTTGAGCCCGGGGCTTTCACATCTAGCTTAACAAGCCGCCTACGCGCGCTTTACGCCCAGTAATTCCGATTAACGCTTGCACCCTCCGTATTACCGCGGCTGCTGGCACGGAGTTAGCCGGTGCTTCTTCTGCGAGTAACGTCAATCTAAGCAGGTATTAACTACTTAGCCTTCCTCCTCGCTGAAAGTGCTTTACAACCCGAAAGCCTTCTTCACACACGCGGCATGGCTGCATCAGGCTTGCGCCCATTGTGCAATATTCCCCACTGCTGCCTCCCGTAGGAGTCTGGACCGTGTCTCAGTTCCAGTGTGGCTGATCATCCTCTCAGACCAGCTAGGGATCGTCGCCTTGGTGAGCCCTTACCTCACCAACTAGCTAATCCCACGCAGACACATCCAATAGCGAGAGCCGAAGCCCCCTTTCCCCCGTAGGGCGTATGCGGTATTAATCCAAATTTCTCTGGGCTATCCCCCACTACTGGGCAGTTTTCTACGCGTTACTCACCCGTCCGCCGCTCGTCAGCAGATAGCAAGCTATCTCTGTTACCGCTCGACTTGCATGTGTTAAGCCTGCCGCCAGCGTTCAATCTGAGCCATGATCAAACTCTTCAGTTCAATCTAGTCGAAGCAAAAGCTTCATATACTTGCTCAAGTTACTTACTGTTCAAATAAATTGTACAGGTCGTTGACTTGATAATTTCTTAAGCAACATCCTCTCTAACAAGTTAGATCAGAGTGCTTTATCGTGAAATCATCTCAGCCAGCGCCCACACGAATTGCTTGGTTAATTTTTTAAAGAGCTTGCTTGAGATCCCTCAAGCGAGGCGCGTATTCTACAGCGTCTCATTTGCTTGACAACGATTTTTTCAATTTGTTTTCGAAGAAATTTAAATTCAAAACCGAAAACCAAAACCTTTAACAAGCGAAGATAAATTACTGATTTTAATCACTTAATTTATCCTCTATCTCCTTCAAACTTCGCCGCTTTCGAAGCG
>NZ_LWFE01000683.1:0-2073 GCF_001635675.1 Oleiphilus sp. HI0061
AAAAGTGTACTTTATGGTAATCCTCATAGAGTTCTACTTGGTCTTTACATGAGAGTGCTATGTCGTTTTCTTCTGGGATTTTGAATAGCTTTTCTACAACGTTGATATTAAACCCTGAACTTTTGTTTTTTCCAGAAATAAGTATTTCATTTTGGAGTTGCTCTAACTCTTCAATAGCACGTTTTTTATCGTTGTAACGCGCTATTTTGCCCCCTGTGTCAGGATAGTTGTCGCCTCTGTTAATTTTTAATAATTGAATAGGAGGCGGTAAGAGAATATGAGTGAAGCATTATTCAAAAGAGTTTAAAGAAGCCATTGTTAAGAAGTGGCTTGAAAGTGGGTTATCATTAAGAACGTTTTCAGCCCAGGAAAACATAAACCTATCCACCTTGTATTCCTGGCGAGATAAATTTCAATTACCAGGTTCAAGTGTGACAAAAAGTAGTAGTCCAGATAACTGGTCTCCAGAAGCAAAGTTTTCAATTGTTCTGGAAACCGCCATGATGTCGGAGATAGAGCTAAGTGAGTATTGCCGAGAAAAAGGGCTGTACCCTGATCAGGTGAAGCAATGGAAACAATCTTGTATTAACAACAATATGACTGAGGCTCAGCGTAAGAAACAGGAAGCTGCAGAGCGCAAAGCAGATAAGAAGCGTATTAAGCAGTTAGAGAAGGAGCTAAAACGCAAAGATGCAGCACTTGCTGAAACTGCTGCATTATTGGTGCTCAGAAAAAAGCTCAATGCCTACTGGGGGGAAGACGAGGACAGCTAACCATGCTTCCAGATAGGCAATATTATGTGGAGCTGATTGATGAAGCCGTTAGTGCTGGAGCCAGAAGAGTGAAAGCCTGTGAGCTAATAGGCTTATCGCTTCGGACCTTACAACGCTGGATTGAAGATGGTGGCGTTACACAGGACAAAAGACAGTCAGCTATTAGACCTGAGCCAAAGAATAAGTTGTCAGAAACCGAGCGACAGAGCATTATCAATATCTGTAACGAGCCCGAATATGCGGACCTTCCACCCAGCCAAATCGTACCAAGGCTAGCGGATAAAGGGCAATATATTGCTTCTGAGTCCAGCTTTTATCGTGTGCTCAAAGCACATAATCAACTGGCTCACAGGGGGCGAGACAAGCCCAAAAATGGTACGAAGAAACCGAAGGGATATACGGCCACTGGGCCAAATGAAGTCTGGAGTTGGGATATTACGTACTGCCCTGCAACTGTGATAGGGCGGTATTATTACCTGTATATGATAGAAGATATCTTCAGTCGCAAAATTGTTGGCTGGGAAGTGCATGAGTCCGAGCAAGGAGAACATGCAGCAGCATTGCTTGAGCGCAGTGTTTGGTCAGAAAAGTGCGTCAGAAAATCCCTGGTGTTGCACTCGGATAATGGTAGCCCAATGAAGAGCTTAACAATGCAAGCAAAAATGCAGGATTTGGGTGTCGCCAGCTCTCGAAGTCGGCCTGGTGTAAGTAATGATAATCCGTTTTCAGAATCACTATTTCGAACCCTGAAGTACTGTCGTCGATGGCCATCTGAGGGATTTAAATCAATCGATGAAGCAAGAACTTGGGTGAAAGAGTTTGTCACTTGGTACAACACAGAGCACCGGCATAGTCGAATTAACTTTGTTACCCCAGAGCAAAGGCACTTAGGTCTGGATGAAGAAATATTATCGAAGAGGGATGAGCTTTATCGCAAGATGAAAAGAAAGAACCAAATAAGGTGGTCAAAAGCTACGCGGAACTGGGAGAAAGTGGGTGACGTTAAGTTGAACCCGGAGAAGGAAAAACAAGCAGCTTAAATGCTCAGGCGACAACTACCTTGAAAAACGCCGTATTTGAAGGACGGTTTATGGTATACACTGGAAAAATATCTTATGGCTTATATATATATCACTACCCAATTATTCATTTAATTGAACGATATGGTGGCGAAATGTCTAATAGCGATCGTATTTTGGGATACGGAGGAGGGCTAGCTTTAACATATATGATATCTAGTGTGTCTTATAAATACTTTGAAAGCCCGATACTGGTACGTAAGAGTCGATACTCCTAAATA
>NZ_LWFE01000684.1:0-495 GCF_001635675.1 Oleiphilus sp. HI0061
TAACAATAGCAAGTAATAGCTAATTTAATCTCTGCTGTCTAACGAAGACTCATATCCAATTTGCGTTACCCGTCGTTGTACGAATAATCATTCACTATAAAACCACTTGGGCGTTATATAGTTAAGCCTCACGAGCAATTAGTACTGGTTAGCTCAATACGTTACCGCACTTACACACCCAGCCTATCAACGTCATAGTCTTTAACGGCTCTTTAGGGGAATTAAATTCCCAGGGAAAACTTATCTTGAAGGGGGCTTCCCGCTTAGATGCTTTCAGCGGTTATCCTGTCCGAACGTAGCTACCGGGCAATGCGTCTGGCGACACAACCCGAACACCAGGGGTTCGTCCACTCCGGTCCTCTCGTACTAGGAGCAGCTCTTCTCAATTTTCCAACGTCCACGGCAGATAGGGACCGAACTGTCTCACGACGTTCTAAACCCAGCTCGCGTACCACTTTAAATGGCGAACAGCCATACCCTTGGGACCGGCTTCAG
>NZ_LWFE01000685.1:0-1129 GCF_001635675.1 Oleiphilus sp. HI0061
ACTAATTTATAAAAAGTTTGATAAAGGTGTTGACCTAAAGAATCAGCTCTATATAATGCGCACCTCCTTAAGACGAACCGCTTCGAAAGCGGCGAAGTTTGAAGGAGATAGAGGATGAATTAAGTGATTAAAATCAGTAATTTATCTTCGCTTGTTAAAGGTTTTGGTTTTCGGTTTTGAATTTAAATTTCTTCGAAAACAAATTAAAAAAAATCGTTGACAAGCAAATGAGACGCTGTAGAATACGCGCCTCGCTTGAGGGATCTCAAGCAAGCTCTTTAAAAAATTAACCAAGCAATTCGTGTGGGCGCTGGCTGAGATGATTTCACGATAAAGCACTCTGATCTAACTTGTTAGAGAGGATGTTGCTTAAGAAATTATCAAGTCAACGACCTGTACAATTTATTTGAACAGTAAGTAACTTGAGCAAGTATATGAAGCTTTTGCTTCGACTAGATTGAACTGAAGAGTTTGATCATGGCTCAGATTGAACGCTGGCGGCAGGCTTAACACATGCAAGTCGAGCGGTAACAGAGATAGCTTGCTATCTGCTGACGAGCGGCGGACGGGTGAGTAACGCGTAGAAAACTGCCCAGTAGTGGGGGATAGCCCAGAGAAATTTGGATTAATACCGCATACGCCCTACGGGGGAAAGGGGGCTTCGGCTCTCGCTATTGGATGTGTCTGCGTGGGATTAGCTAGTTGGTGAGGTAAGGGCTCACCAAGGCGACGATCCCTAGCTGGTCTGAGAGGATGATCAGCCACACTGGAACTGAGACACGGTCCAGACTCCTACGGGAGGCAGCAGTGGGGAATATTGCACAATGGGCGCAAGCCTGATGCAGCCATGCCGCGTGTGTGAAGAAGGCTTTCGGGTTGTAAAGCACTTTCAGCGAGGAGGAAGGCTAAGTAGTTAATACCTGCTTAGATTGACGTTACTCGCAGAAGAAGCACCGGCTAACTCCGTGCCAGCAGCCGCGGTAATACGGAGGGTGCAAGCGTTAATCGGAATTACTGGGCGTAAAGCGCGCGTAGGCGGCTTGTTAAGCTAGATGTGAAAGCCCCGGGCTCAACCTGGGAACTGCATTTAGAACTGACTCGCTAGAGTACAGTAGAGGGTGGTGGAATT
>NZ_LWFE01000686.1:0-1949 GCF_001635675.1 Oleiphilus sp. HI0061
ACACCTTTGCCGCTTCGATTTTGTACGGCTACCGGCACGTTGAAGGCGAATTGAGGCGTATAGGACGTTTAAAGCACCTTTTCACCCTTCGGATGAAGTAGCATACCCGAAATTGCTGCTCATTTTTATTGCCTAAGCCCCGGAATTTAGCTTCACAGCGCCCAAAGAAGGTCGTATTTTGGTCGATTTGACCGAAAAGTGCCTGGCGAATGGATCTTTAGCTGACAGTTGCCCCACCGGCCTGCCGCAAAGGCTGACAGTACATGGATTGAGAGCTTAGGAGCGTCAATTAAATAAACGAGTCTGCGATGGGCCGAACAGGCTGGGAGTCAGTGGTGGGGCTCGCTCTGGCGGCTGGTTGTGATGGTTAGTATCGGCTTTGGCCGCCTTCTGTTTGAGATGTTTAAGAATCTGCTCGATTATGTCCGGATCCTCAATGCTGGCAATCACTTTGACATGCCCTCCACAGTGCTCGCAAACCTCAATATCAATATTGAAGACTCGCTTAAGTCGCTGCATCCATGTCATGGCATGGTGCCGCTCTTCAGGGGTCTTATCGAGCCAGTCAGTATCGGCTGCTTCTAGTTTGTCAGGCTTTTTTCCGCGTTTAGCCGGTGTGACCTGAACACGGTGTTTGCTGTTCGGTGCGAAGACTCCGTGGAATCGGGTGAGGTTGACGCGCGGCTTGGGTACCAGTGCAGCCAGCTTGGCCATGAAGTCCATGGGTTCGAAGATCACATGGGTTGTGCCATTGCGATACGGGGTTTTGAGTTCATACCGAACGTGTCCATTGGAGGTCAATGCCAGGCGCTTTTCTGAAACAGCGGGTCGGCTAACGTAGCGGCAGAGCCGTTCGAGTTTATCCCTCTGATGTCCTTCGGCCATCACACCGGCATGGAGTGAAAACCCTGCCACTTTAGCCGCTTGGCCATAGCCTGGCTTCTCACTTTCGCAATGAGGGAAGGTTTGCAGGGTGAAGACCTTACTCCCTTGCTGGGGGCCGGTGGCGATGCGGTAAGTCACCGAGGAACCGTGCATTTGCGTGAGTACATCTCCTCCTTCCTCGTCCAGCGTCAACCAGGTATTCTCGGCATCTCGCTCCAACAGACCGCGTTTTTCCAGGCAGCGAGCGACCCGGTGGCTGAGGGTGTTAACGAGCGCATTGAGTTCATGTTGAGTGGGTGCCTTGACCCGATGGAACCGCCGTTGGCCATAGGTATCTTCGGCGTATACGCCATCGAGAAATAGCATGTGGTAATGGACATTAAGGTTGAGCGCAGAACCAAAGCGTTGGATCAACGTCACTGCACCGGTTTGTGCGGTAGCCTTGGTAAAACCAGCCTGCCTAATTAAATGCGTAGAGACGGTGCGGTAGACAATGCCTAACACTTTACCCATCAGCTCTGGATGGCGAGCCAGCAGGAATCGTAACTGGAAGGGAAAGCTCAGCACCCACTGGCGTATGGGAACTTTGGGAAACACCTCATCCACCAAGAGCGCGGCACTCTCCGCCATCCGGCGGGCACCACAGCTGGGGCAGAACCCTCTGCGCTTGCAGCTAAATGCCACCAATCGTTCATGATGGCAATCCTCGCAGCGGACACGCAAAAAGCCATATTCCAGCCGACCACATTGGAGAAAATCTTCGAACTCTCTCTGAACGTAACGAGGCAAGCTTTGTCCCTGACCCTCCAACGAGGACTTAAAGACAGGATAATGTTCCTGAACCAATTGATAGAGGAGCGTCTTTTCGGGCTGATGGCGTTCATAGTATGGTGCTTGACTCGCCCAGACATTCCTTGCCGGTGACATGAGTATCCTCCTTGATACTGTTTATACATACAGCATATAGAAGAAGCTTCACTTAGCGAATATTGGCCGTAATTTTGTAAAAACAGTCCAACTGTTATGTCCGCTTTCGGGTCTTTTGTAATATAAAAATGCTAGTT
>NZ_LWFE01000687.1:0-2762 GCF_001635675.1 Oleiphilus sp. HI0061
TTGTTTTGTAAGCGTCTAGCCAAGCACACATAATACCAAACCCAACAATTAATTACGCTAGTTCCAAAATTCACAAGGAACTAGCACATGACTAAAAAGAACACCAAGAAAGCCAAACACGACTGGCCAAGTATCTTCGATTATCAAAAAGAGAGCGGGTTAACGGTTGCAGAATTCTGCTCCATACATAAAATCAGCACCTCTTCGTTCTACCTCAATAAGCACCGACGCTCGACAGGCAATAATTTTGTCGAAGCGAAAGTTGTTCGGCAAGTGTCTGAACAAGTCACACAGATCACTAGCTCTAAACAAATCATCACGTTAATCACACAAGCAGGTGAACTGACTTTTCCAGATTCGATATCACCTGACTTTTTAGTCAGAGTGATAAAGGGTTTATCATGAAGATGTTTGTTCAGCCTTCCCGCATTTATCTTCACCGGCAGTTTGTCGATTTCAGAAAATCGATTAATGGTTTATCTGTGATCATTGAGTCGGAGATAAATCTTCCCGTCATGAGCGGTGCCTTGTTCATTTTCTGCAACAAAGCCAAAGATAAATTGAAGATACTTTATTGGGATAAAACCGGCTTTGCCTTGTGGTATAAACGGCTTGAAAAAGATAAATTCAAATGGCCAAGCCGTATTGATGAAGCATGTTTAGAATTGAATGAACAGCAGTTGTCTTGGTTGCTGGAAGGCTATGATGTCATCGGTCATCAAGCTGTCGATTATCAAAATATTATGTAATAAAATCAGGTAAATAGTATAAATAAAAACAGCAAGTTAGCGTGTTTTTTGTTAAAATGCACGCATGAAAACAGACATCGAATCACTCCCTGACGACCCTATTTTACTGAAGAAACTTCTCGCAGAAAGAGATGAGACTATCGCTTATCTTACTGAGCAGTTTCGTTTAGCTCAGCATAAACAATTTGGTAAAAGCACTGAAGGCTACCCGGGTCAGGGCGAGCTATTCAATGAACTTGAGCAATTAGCAGATGAGTCTGAAGCGGAACCGACTGAAGCCGAAAAAGAGTCCATCACCTACGAACGCAAGAAACCTGTTCGTAAACCTTTACCCAAAGACTTACCACGCGACGTCATCATTCACGACCTGGCAGACGAAGACAAAAGCTGTGATGACTGCGGTCATGAATTACATCGCATGGGTGAAGATAAAAGCGAGCAGCTTGAATTCATTCCTGCCCAGATCAAAGTCATCGAACATGTGCGACCTAAATATAGTTGTCGTCATTGTGAGCAACATGCAACGAACGTCACGATTAAACAAACGCCGGTTCCGGCTTCACCTATTCCAAAAAGCTTTGCTACGGCGAGCTTGTTAAGCCAAATCATTACCAGTAAATATCAATATGGCTTACCGCTTTATCGACAAGAAAGTCTGTTCAAAGAATATGGCATCCCGCTTAGCCGACAAACGATGTCGAGCTGGTTGCTGAAGTGTACAGACTTACTCAAACCGCTTTATGACAAACTGCATGAAACCCTCTTGCGGCAAAATGTAATACAAGCAGATGAAACCACACTAAAGGTAATCGAATCCGACAAAACCAAATGTTATATGTGGTTATATTGCACCGGTACCGACTCACCCGGCAGCAATCACACAGACATTCCCAATATCGTGCTGTATGACTTCCATGAAAGTCGGGCAAGCCAGTGTGCGATTAATTTTCTACAAGGTCACTCAGGCTATTTACAGGTAGATGGCTATCAAGGTTATGAATCCACCCAAACGACATTAGTGGGCTGTTGGGCACATGCACGACGCAAATTCAAAGAGGCTGATATAGCGCAAAGCAAAGGCAAACCCAAAGCGGGAAAAGCTACTTGGGCGATGACTCACATCAAAAAGCTCTATCGAATTGAAACTGCCATAAAGGATAAATCGCCCAGAGAAAAACAGGCATATCGAGTCGTACATGCGACACCCTTGTTGAAAGAATATAAAATCTGGTTGGATAACTCGATTCTGCAGGTACCGCCTAAATCGGCCTTGGGCAAAGCACTCGCATACAGTTTAAATCAATGGCCAAAGCTGACACGCTACTTAGAAGATGGTCATCTGAATATCGATAACAATCGTGCAGAAAGAGCAATCAAACCCTTCGTGATAGGGCGAAAAAACTGGTTATTCTCAAACACCACTAGTGGTGCCCATGCCAGCAGTGTACTTTACAGTATTGTTGAAACGGCAAAGGCAAATGACCTTGTGCCATTCGATTATCTTCATTATCTATTGAAAGCACTTAGTAAAAGAGATCAGCAAGCAGAAATGGAAGATCTGCTGCCATGGAATGTCATACTAAATCATTAGATTCTTGGATATGTGCGCTTCGCCTTACGTTTACCTTGTTTTATTGATATTTATTTCCTGGCCAGGATTGGCTTTAAGAATTCTCCAGTAAATGAACCATCTACCTCTGACACATGCTCAGGGCTGCCCGTTGCGACGATTTGGCCGCCTTTTGAGCCGCCTTCTGGGCCTAGATCTACTATCCAGTCAGCAGTTTTTATGACATCTAGATTGTGCTCGATTACGACAATCGTATTGCCGTGATCTCTAAGCCTGTTAAGAACAGTCAGTAATTGCTGGATATCATAGAAGTGCAAGCCAGTAGTTGGTTCGTCAAGGATGTAGAGGGTTTTACCTGTATCTCGNTTGGAAAGCTCTTTAGCTAGTTTGACACGCTGGGCTTCGCCGCCAGATAGTGTAATCGCACTTTGACCAAGTCGGAT
>NZ_LWFE01000688.1:0-1789 GCF_001635675.1 Oleiphilus sp. HI0061
GCAAAAGCTTCGAAATATTAAATGAATAACGCACATTATACGCGCAAGAAGTTATCTGTGTACTGCCAAACAATAGATTTTAATCATGACAAACCTTAATATTAAGAACACTAAGGGTTGAACGTTTAGTTAGCCTTCACAACACTAATTTAAATAAAAATAACCGACAAGATGAAATAAATTATGCGCTTCGATTATCGTATCGTCTTTATTATTACTGCTTTACTCTTCTGACGTGGTCTAGCATTTTTGACCAACCCAGTTAAGATACTTTTTTCATTTCAATTGCCTGAGCTTCGTATTCATTCGGGCTCATGTAGCCCAAGTAAGAATGCAGCCGCCGACTGTTATAAAACATGGATATGTAATCCAAAATATCCTGCTGTGCCTCATAGCGAGTTTGGTAACTTCGCCATTGCACGCGCTCTTGCTTCAGGCTTCCAAAGAAGCTTTCTACTACCGCATTATCCCAACAGTCGCCACGCCGACTCATGCTTCCTTGGATGCCGTGTTGATCCAATAACCTTCTAAAGGCATCACTCGCATATTGAGAGCCACGATCCGAATGATGAATCAAGCCTGCTTTCGGTCGCCGCTGCCAAATTGCCATGGTAAGCGCATCGCAAACCAGACTCGCTTTCATGCGTGAACTCATGCTCCAGCCAACAACCTTCCGTGAAAACAAGTCAATCACGACAGCTAGGTACAGCCAACCCTCTTGAGTCCAGATATATGTAATATCCGCGACGTATGCCTGATTAGGTTGAACAACATCAAACTCTCGCTTTAAGCGATTTGGATAAACAGGCTTCTTATGATTGCTATTAGTGGTCACTTTAAATTTCTTCTTGTGGCGCACCTTCACACCAGCCTCATTCATCAGTTTTTTTGTTTTAGCTCGACTTACTGGATAACCCAAAATGTTCAATGCTTTCTTCATCCTGCGCTCTCCATAAGTGTGGTCGCTGGACTCTGCTATATCCGTTATCCAATCAAGCATTTCCTGATGATCCGGGTCATCTGGTTGACTACGCTTGCGCTTGGCAAAGCTATAATAACTGTTTCGTTTCACTCCAAATAGCTGACACATCAGGTCAACCGGCCAGGTCTTCTTATGTTGAGTGATAAAGTCATACTTCACTTCGTTTCTTTGGCAAAGAAGACCGTCGCCTTTTTTAGTATTTCCTTTTCTATTTCAAGGCGCTTAACCTGCGCCTTAAGTCTTCTAATTTCTTCTTGCTCTGACGTAAGCTTGCCATTGCCTCTGAAAGCATTGCCTGAATCGTTTTGATATTCTTTTATCCAACGCCCCAGTACCTGTGCGCTAATACCCAGGCTACGGGCTGCCTCTGTCCTAGTGTGGCCTTGATCAAGCACCAGACTAATCGCGTCCAATTTAAATTCTTGGGAATATTTTTTTCGTGTATTCAATTTACCTTCTCCAGTTAGGACGTATTATGTCTTAACTGGACTGGTCATATCTATTAGACCACGTCAGTTCCGCTCCACTGTTTAAGTTTCTCAGGCACTTTTTAATTTGCTGAGATTTCGTCGGTGGTGTGTTCCTATGGAATCCGGTAAAGTTATCACTTTAGGTATTCTAGTCTCAGGTCAAAAGCTTAGGTTTCGCCTGCGGCTACACAACGTGGTGTTGCGCTAGTTAGGTGTTCTAAAAAATCTAACCAGTTCATCAAACATCACTCCGGCCACAAAAACACGTGGCCTGCGTTGGACGCACGATAGAGCCGTGCGCCGTTTATAAAAGCGTTATAATTTTTAGTTGGTTCGT
>NZ_LWFE01000689.1:0-9495 GCF_001635675.1 Oleiphilus sp. HI0061
AGGCTCATGCGGAATATAAAGACCCTGAATCAGATTTCCTTTCTTTTTTGCGGTTGTGGGAATTCTTTGAAGATAAACGCCAGGAGCTAAGCAATAATCAATTAAAGCGCTTTTGCCAGAAAAACTTCCTATCCGCTGTGCGTATGAGGGAGTGGCGCGAGATACATAGACAACTATTACTCGTTTTAAAAAGCATCGGCATCAAGGAAAATGATAGCGAGGCTTCTTATGACTCTATTCATAAGGCTTTATTGAGCGGCTTGCTTGGCAATATCGGTAAACATGAAGAAAAACGCGAGTATCAAGGGTGTCGAAATCGACGTTTCCACTTATTTCCCGGGTCTGGCGTAAACAAAAAGCGCCCTAAATGGTTATTTGCCGCTGAAATCGTGGAAACTCAACAAGTCTATTCCAGATATAACGCAAGGCTCGATCCTGCATGGATAGAACCGCTTGCAAAGCATTTGGTAAAACGTTCTTATGCCGAACCTCATTGGGAAGCCAAAAGGGCACAAATAATTGCCAAAGAAAAGGTGACCTTATACGGACTTGAAATTGTCTCTCAGCGCCCAGTTAACTACAGCCAGATTGACCCAGGAGTTTGCCGTGAAATATTTATTCGCACCGGACTCATAGAGAGAGAGTTTCGCACCAAAAATAAGGCTATCGCTCATAACTTAAAGCTTATTGATGAAGTGGAATCGATTGAAGACCGCACGCGTCGTAAAGATGTCCTGGTCGATGATGAGGTGATATACGGACTTTACGATAAGGCTTTACCTGAACACATTGTGAGTGGTGCTGCATTTGAAAAGTGGGCAAAAAAAGCAAGCGAAGCTGACTCAAAGCTAATACGGTTTACAAAAGGTCAGCTGCGCAGCGAAAATGCGGATTCATTCGATCCGGGCCTATATCCTGAACATATTGAAAATAATGGCATACGCTTTCCTCTGAGTTACCAGTTCAAACCCGGCGCTGAAGATGATGGTGTAAATATCTCGGTGCCAATTAATGCAATAAAACAGCTAACTGTAGATAAACTCGAGAAGATAGTTCCTGGCTTGCTTCGTGAAAAATGCATCCACCTGATCAAAACGCTTCCCAGAACTTTGCGAAAGCACTTTGTTCCTGTGCCGGATGTTGTAGACAAGATACTGCCAAAGGTTGAAGCTAGTTCACGCCCTTTGCTTGAGATTCTTAGTGATGAGCTAAAAATTATAGGCAGCATATCTATTCCTATTGAGGCCTGGAATCTTGAGTCACTAGACAGTCACCTGCGCTTTAACATTAAAGTGCTGGATGAGCGAGGCCGGCTGATTAACCAGGGTAGGGACCTCGTTAAGCTTTCGCAAAAAGTTGAGCATTTGGCAAAAAACGCCGCAAAACTGGAAGAGAACCGACCTGAAAAACAAGTTGATATTACTGCCTGGGACTTTGGCGAGCTCAAACAATCCCAGATAATAAAACAAGCGGGTATTGAAATGATGCAATACCCGGCGCTTCAAGATTGTGGAGCACACATCAGGCTCATTCATTGTAATGATAAGCTAGGTGCCGAGGCGATTACGCGAATTGGAATTGCGCGATTACTAAGCTTTGAGCTCCAAGGTATTCGCTCGCAATTCAAAAAAGCGATTAAAAACTACCAAAAGCTAGGCTTGCTTTATGCACCTGTCGGGCAAGCCAGCGCACTTTATGATGACTTTCTGATTGCGGCAATATGTTTGCACTTCCTTAATGGAGAGCTTCCACGCAATGCAGAGCAGTTTAGTGCTTGTCTACAGGGCGGTAAGGGTGATTTCCTTAAGATCTGCGAAGAGTTCAGCGCTCTTGTTTTCGACATACTTAATCATTACCACCAGATAATGAAGCGCCTAAAAGGTAAAATGAACTTGGCAGTAGCTATGCCTATGGCTGACCTTAAACACCAGATTACCTGCTTAGTCTACGATGGCTTTTTGCAATCCACGCCCTATACCTCGCTAAAGAGCTTTCCTAGATATTTGCAAGCTTGCTCTCTACGCTATGACAAAATGGCAAGAGATATGGCCAATGAAAGGCGCTATGTACCCTTACTATCCGAATGGTGGGAGCAATACGAACTTCGAAAAAAACAGCTGGATGCTCAAGGTTTAAAGTGCGAAAACCTGGAGCGATTTCGCTGGTTACTGGAGGAGCAACGAGTGTCTTGGTATTCACAGCAATTGGGTACGAGTGAGACTGTCTCAGAGAAAAGGTTAAACAAACTCTGGGAGAGCGTTAGGCGGTAGCCGAATACTCACCAAGGTTGGCTCAAATATTGGTTGTCATTAAAGCTCGTAAAACGTAATCTGTGCAGCTATTTTCTTACTTATCGGCTTGTACTTAGTGCAGGTTTTGAATCTAAACGCGGTACGCTTGTCATGCTTGCCGTTAGCAAAGAGGTGACCATGATAAAGGCTGCTATTTCTGGTACTGGGCTGTTTACACCAAGTGAATCTATTTCAAATGATGAGCTTGTTGCGAGTTTTAACGCCTATGTGCAAAGCTTTAATCGTGAAAATGCTGACAAAATAGCCGCAGGCGAACTCGAAGCGCTACAAGAATCTTCTTCCGCTTTTATCGAAAAAGCTTCTGGAATTAAAAGCCGATACGTAATGAATAAGGCTGGCATTCTTGACCCTGAAATAATGCACCCATTGCTACCTGAGCGCTCCAATGACGAGCCTAGTATCTTATGCGAAATGGCCGTTAAAGCAGCCAAAGATGCGCTCAAAAATGCAAACAAAACCGTCGCTGATATCGATGCCGTCATCGTCGCTTGCTCGAATCTACAGCGCGCTTATCCAGCTGTCTCAATTGAGGTTCAAAGCCAACTTGGTGTAGAAGGCTTCGCATATGATATGAATGTGGCGTGCTCATCGGCCACATTTGGCCTTCAGGCTGCGCTCAATGCTGTTCAGTGCGGTTCTGCCAGGGCTGTATTGTTAATAAACCCGGAAATCTGCACAGCGCATTTAAATTTTCGTGATAGAGATAGTCACTTTATCTTTGGTGATGTCTGTACCGCAATCGTGATAGAGAGAGCTGACACAGTATCTTGTGATGACTCGTTCGAAGTTGTCAGCGCAAAATTAAAGNCAACCTTCTCCAATAATATTCGTAATAATTTTGGATTCCTGAATCGTTGTGCTCCCGGCAGTGAAGGCTTTAGTGATAAGCTATTTGTTCAGCAAGGGCGAAAAGTATTCAAAGAGGTATCTCCACTCGTTGCTAAAATGATCAATGAGCACTTGGCGGAAAACGAGCTTAGCGCTGAACACCTAAAACAGATGTGGCTCCATCAAGCTAACTTAAGCATGAATCAGCTTATCGCCAAGCGTGTATTAGGTCGTGCAGCAGAGGTTTCTGAGGCACCTGTTATACTGGATGAATATGCGAATACTAGCTCGGCCGGTTCTGTGATTGCATTTCATAAGCATCGATCAGAACTCGAAACCGGTGATTATGGTGTACTTTGCTCTTTCGGTGCAGGCTATTCTGTTGGTAATATAATCCTAAAGAAACTATAACAACTAAAAAGTAAGCAGAACTATAATAAGAGATTAAGTATGCGCTTTTGTTACCACGCTCTAATTTTATTATTTCTAAGTACCTTTACGCTTAATGCATTCGCTAATGATGAAGCAGAAGAGCCTTATTATGACCCTAGATACGCAGAAATAGATCCTTATGAGTCATTTAATCGAAGCATGTTCGTATTGAATGATAATTTGGATGAGTATCTCGCCACTCCCTTGGCAAAGCTTTACAGATTTGTAACGCCCGGTTTTGTCGATAAAGGTGTTACCAACTTTTTTGGCAACCTCAATGATGTCGAAACCTTTGTTAACTCTTTGCTGCAGGCTAAGTTTCACAACGCGGTTGTTTCTCTTAACCGAGTTATCTACAACACTGTTTTTGGCATAGGCGGCTTGTTTGATGTTGCGACCTCATTTGGCCTGGAAGCCAGCGATGAAGATTTTGGACAAACACTTGGTTATTGGGGTTATGAAGAGTCTACCTATCTTGTGTTACCTGTTCTAGGGCCATCTACCGTCAGAGACTTTAGCGGACAAATAGTAGATTACGTTGCCGACCCGGTTGACTATCTTGTCGAATTCTCAACTGAAGAAAGTATTGCTCTAAAGGCTGTTGATTTAATAGATACACGAGCAGACCTGCTAGCTGCGAACAACTTATTATTCAAAGAAGACCGCTACGCCTTCTTCAGGAGTGCCTATTTGCAAAATCGAAACTTCCTTATTAAAGATGGCGAAGTAGAAGACCCGTTCGCTGATGATGAAGATTTTGATTACGAGGACTTCTAATATCAGGCTTATTTAACATAAGTTCACAGGGCTTAATACAAGTTCAATATATCTGCAGAAAAAAATAACCTATAGTTGATTGATGGGATAAAAGATAAAATCAACTATATGGCTCGCTTTAAGATGCACACCACGATAAAAAAAGAAAAACAAAGAATGTCGCAGGCTACCTCATTCCTTGAATGGAAGGACGCCGCTCAAACACTCGACTCCATGCAACATAATGATGCCTGGAAAGACAATATTGCTTCTGATGTATATAACTACGAACTTATTTCTGATCGACTCTGTCTTTTAAGAGAGCACAAGCAAAATGGTGATCTCACCGCTTTGTATCGAGACATTCGCGAAGGCTTGCATCATGACCTTGGCAATATGGGTGACATACGCCTTTATAACCAATGCTATTACGGCACCAAAACACTCATTGAAGAATACGTTGAAGAAGTTTGCGATTGCCTTTCCTATCTTTGCGATAGGCAAACCTCTGATATGCCATCAAATAAAAAGTTAGATTTTTTTAAAGATGTACTTTTATCCTTCGGTCGCCCCGCATTATTGCTAAGTGGCGGCGCTTCCTTAGGAGTCTTCCATATCGGTGTTGTAAAGGCCCTGTGGGAGCATGGCTTATTGCCAGATGTCGTAACTGGCTCAAGCGCCGGTTCTATCATTGCTGCCGCCTTAGGGACGCATACCGATGACGAACTACCTTCCTTGTTTGACCCTAATACCCATAATATGAAAGCCTGGAAGTGGATGGGCCTATTGAATGGTATTAAAGGCAAAGGCTTTATGGATCAGCGTCAGCTGCAAGACTATATTCGTAGTTATGTAGGTGAATACACGATGCAAGAGGCCTACGAGAAGACGGGGCGGAGTATTAATATCACTGTTTCGCCTGTCCAGGCTCATCAAAAGGCTAGATTATTGTCAGGTTACACATCTCCATACATGCTAACGTGGAGTGCATCGTTAGCGTCTTGCGCAGTTCCAGGAATTTTCCCCCCGGTTAAACTGCTTAAGAAAGATGAACATGGACACAACGTACCGTATATGCCCCGCTTACGCTGGGTTGATGGCAGCATGGTTAGCGACTTGCCAATCGAGCGCCTAATGCACCTCTACGATGTTAATTATTCTATCGTAAGTCAAACCAATCCTCATGTAGTGCCTTTGCTGGAACGAACAAAAGGGCTGTCTAGTAATCGTTTCTTAAAATTACCCCTAGCGCTTGTTAAAGCCGAAGCAAAATTTCATGGCCAGGCAGTGAGTGACTATATAAGAACTCATACCAAATCTGAGATGCTTCGACAAGTTTCTGGTCATGCTTATTCTATGATGTCTCAGAATTATTATGGCGACGTCACTGTTGCTCCAAATTACAAGCTTGGGCACTATATGAAGCTGCTTAGCAATCCCGATACGAAATTCATGAAGGAGTTAATGCTTCAGGGTGAGCGCGCGACATGGCCTAAATTAGCGATGATTCGTACACATTCCAAAATAAGCAAGACACTCGAGAGCTGCATTTCCCGCTTAAAGACTGATGTTAGAACGCATCGTGGGAGCCTTAGTTTAATTGATGATCATAAGGCAATCCGTTAGCGAGTGTAAGGACTTGCTTTTGGCGAGCCCTGTCTTTAAGCTTTGCGTTTGCTACCAAGCTAAACTTCGCAACTACGCTAAGCTGACGTCATGTATCAGGACTTTTTTGGTCTTAAAGAACTACCTTTTTCTATAGCGCCTGATCCCAGGTATCTATATATGAGTGAACGTCATAGAGAGGCGCTTGCTCATCTTTTATATGGTGTATCCGGGCAGGGCGGTTTTGTTGTTCTTACAGGTGAAGTTGGAACAGGAAAGACGACAATTTGCCGTTGTTTTTTAAATCAGATTCCAAAAAATACCGACGTAGCATTCATCATAAATCCGAAGCTCTCGGCACGTGAGCTTATGGCATCAATATGTGATGAGCTTGGAATAGCGTACCCCGATTCAGCATCAATTAAAGTCTTAAATGACCTAATTAACAGCTACCTGCTTGATGCACACGCTAACAATCGCCACACCGTACTCATTATCGATGAAGCTCAAAACCTTAGAGTTGATGTACTAGAGCAGCTGCGCTTGCTTACTAACCTTGAAACATCTGAAAAGAAATTACTTCAGATAATTTTGCTTGGGCAACCCGAATTAAGGGAAGTGCTAGCTCAGAATGATTTAAGGCAGCTCGCTCAAAGAATCACTGCAAGATACCACCTGTGTGAGCTGAGTAAAGTTGAAGTTGGTGCTTATGTTAATTGTAGATTATCGGTTGCGGGGCGACGCGGGCGTTTATTTAATCAAAAAGCAATAAAAACTCTTTTTAACTTGAGTGGTGGCGTACCGCGATTAATTAATCTTATTTGCGACCGCGCCTTGCTCGGTGCTTATGCAATGCAAGAGGATGTTATTGATGCAAAACATATTAAGAGCGCATACGCGGAAATACAGGGGCCAAAGTTTAAGCAGCCACTAAAACTAAGTTCGTCAATCAAAAGGGGGATAATTGCTGTCCTGCTAACAATAATTGCCAGTATTGGAGTATTTGCTTTGGACAAGCGATACGACAACAGAATAGCTGAGCTGGAAAGTATAATCTCTTCTTCCAAAACAGAGCCCGAGCTGCACCCAGCCTCAGTAAAACAAATCACTCCTGAAGAGGGCGACGACTCCAAGGCTATATCAGAAAGCGGTACTTCAGCAGAAGAAGTGGCAGATTTACAGCAATTTTCAACTACGGAAAAAAGCCCCGCTAAGGCTCCTTATGCTGATAACTCATCAATACAGATCCCGATCATTAACGACCTATCTTCTCTCAAAACCCAGAAAGATGATCGATATCATGCATATCGCATGATTTTAGAGCGTTGGGGAATCGACTATCCTTTAGCCCCCTTTATGCTGGCCTGTGATTACGCCGAAATGTACGGTCTTAAGTGCTTGCATAAAAATGGTAATTGGCGCTCGTTACTAAAGTTAGACCGACCCGCGGTGTTAACCCTAGTCAATGACTATGGCGAGTCGCTATATATCGCAATACTGGGGGTTGAAGGTAGTGATGCCTTGGTTTCACATAAGAATGAGAAGTATTGGGTTTCTCTTGACGAAGTTGATCGCTACTGGTTTGGGGAGTACTCAATTGTTTGGAAGGTTCCTCCTTACAAATCGAATCTCGTAATGCCAGGACAGAAAAAAGAAGAGGCATGGTTGAGGAAAAGCTTGTCTCGACTCAGTCAGTATAAAGCCAATAAAAGCGAACCAATTGAAGACCAGATTAAGCGCTTTCAAGCCAGCTCAGGCCTTGTGCCTGACGGCATCGCGGGCAGCATGACGCTGATTCATATAAATTCGCGCCTTAACTTAGGCGTCCCTCGACTTATGGGGGCGAATTAGCATGTCATACATTTTAGACGCCTTGAAAAGGTCAGAACAGGATAGGCATCAAGAGAAGGTTTCTTCGATTAATAACGATATGATGGTAATGCCAAGGAATATGTCGCGACAGCCTCTTTGGCCTTACCTCCTAATATTTGTCCTTTTACTTAATGCAGGTGCGTTGATATTTTATTTTCTAGGCAGCAATTCTACTGATGAGAGTGGAAGCTCTGAAAATAGCCTGTTAACTGACAATAAAGCACTCTCCTCGACTGAGCCGGACATTAAGGATACTGGCCGTAAAACCAAGGCACTTCCATCCCATCTCATTGATAAAGCACCCATTCAAGCAAAGCCTCTTCCTATTCTAAAGGATGACTTTTCCGATAAACGCTCTGCTAAGGAGGATAAAGAGCCAGTCGAAGCTGACGATGTTATCCGACCTAAAGCGGGTGTTAAGCGCATCAGCCCGCCGCTTGCCGAGCCTTATTCCGAAGCAGCCCCGGTTTCTAAAGCTGTCGAGGAAAAAATATTGCCGACAAGTGTGAACGACGAGAGCGATAGAAGCAAACAAATTAGTAGTGCACCAAATGCATTTTCAGACCTTCCTCTACTAAGTGAAATGAATATTAGCTTTCAAAGGGGGGTTCCGACAATAGAATTTAGCAGTCATATCTACTCTTCAGAACCGAGCGCACGAAGAGCCATGATTAATAATTTGTACTTAAGGGAAGGGGATGGTTTCTCTGGCTTAGTCATTAGAGAAATTGGAGAGTTTTATCTTGCGCTAGACAAGCAAGGAACCATCTTCAAAATACCGGTATTGCGCGACTGGCAAGCGCCATAGAACGTTAGCGCCGCAATATGGCTAGCCATCGCCAGACATTCAATACACTTGCTAGAGTTGCCGCGACGTAAGTCATTGCAGCAGCTTTAAGAATCTTACGGCAAGGCTCGATTTGATCATCTTGCAGATAGTTACCTTCGGTAATTATCGGAAGTGCCTTGTTAAAACTTGCATCCCACTCCATAGGCAATATTACTAATTGAAGTGCCACTGAAATAAAAACAGCACAAAGCCCGCATAGTAAGCTAATAATTCCGAGTTGTGGTACCTTAAAAATAACAACAAGAACCGGAATAATCCCAAGCATTGCGATCGCAGCCTTTTCTATCAATAATGCTATCGGGGTGTACCGCTCTCTTAGTCTGACTATCTTTTCATTCCTATGATACTGAAGCGCATGGCCAAATTCATGGCATGCGATAGCGACTGCGCTAATAGAGCGCCCATCGTAGATGTATTTGGATAGCCTAATCGTAGACTCATGTGGAGAGAAATGATCTTGCCCGTCAGGGCATTCTTCAACCTTAAGGTCTACTAGCTCGAATCTTTTAGATAAGTGTTTTACTAACTCAGCACCGGTACCAGGAATATCAGGTAAATCTTGAGCATATTTTTTTATGGTGTATTTAACCCATATACCTGGCGTAATGAGTACAAATAGAATGAGGGCAATTAAAATATAAATCATAAGGCGAGTGTAGCTTGTTGCTAAACCAAAAAAAAGCCCGCTTAATCGCGAGCTTTATAAGGCAACCTGAGCTTTGTTAGGACAAAGCCTTAACCGTTTAGCCTCTTTTCAATTTCAATATACTTAATAACAGCATCTTCAGGAAACATGAGCTCGCTTCCTTGTTTAACGCTTTTAATTAAGCTCTCGCGGGC
>NZ_LWFE01000690.1:0-2793 GCF_001635675.1 Oleiphilus sp. HI0061
TTGCTAAGTGATTAGATTATTCACATATCAGCGAATAATTTAATCATGGATAACGAAAGAAATGAGATTCATATCAAGCGTTATCCGGCGAAAACGTTACGAATGGTCATATATATAGCTTAAGTACTAAGATGGTAAAAGGTCGTCTTAGAAGACTGCTTCGGGTTATATAGTTAAGTGACTAAGCGCATACGGTGGATGCCTTGGCAGTCAGAGGCGATGAAGGACGTAGTAACCTGCGATAAGCGTTGGTAAGCTGGTAAACAAGCTTTGACCCAACGATTTCCGAATGGGGAAACCCATCTAACATAAGTTAGATATCTTGCACTGAATACATAGGTGTAAGAAGCAAACCCGGAGAACTGAAACATCTAAGTACCCGGAGGAAAAGAAATCAACCGAGATTCCCTTAGTAGCGGCGAGCGAACGGGGATTAGCCGATGATTATTGAATTAGTGGAACGCTCTGGGAAGTGCGGCCATAGTGGGTGATAGCACCGTACACGAAGATTCAATAGTCACATATTAAGTAGGACGGGACACGTGTTATCTTGTCTGAAGATGGGGGGACCATCCTCCAAGGCTAAATACTCCTGACTGACCGATAGTGAACCAGTACCGTGAGGGAAAGGCGAAAAGAACCCCTGTGAGGGGAGTGAAATAGATCCTGAAACCGTATGCGTACAAGCAGTGGGAGCAGACTTGTTCTGTGACTGCGTACCTTTTGTATAATGGGTCAGCGACTTAATTTTAGTAGCAAGGTTAACCGTATAGGGGAGCCGTAGGGAAACCGAGTCTTAATAGGGCGTTTAGTTGCTGGGATTAGACCCGAAACCGAGTGATCTAGCCATGAGCAGGTTGAAGATCAGGTAACACTGATTGGAGGACCGAACCCACTTATGTTGAAAAATGAGGGGATGACTTGTGGCTAGGAGTGAAAGGCTAATCAAACTCGGAGATAGCTGGTTCTCCTCGAAAGCTATTTAGGTAGCGCCTCGTGTATCACCCTGGGGGGTAGAGCACTGTTTGGGCTAGGGGGTCATCCCGACTTACCAACCCCATGCAAACTCCGAATACCCAGGAGTGCGATCACGGGAGACACACGGCGGGTGCTAACGTCCGTCGTGGAGAGGGCAACAACCCAGACCGCCAGCTAAGGTCCCAAAGTTACAGTTAAGTGGGAAACGATGTGGGAAGGCTTAGACAGCTAGGAGGTTGGCTTAGAAGCAGCCATCCTTTAAAGAAAGCGTAATAGCTCACTAGTCGAGTCGGCCTGCGCGGAAGATTTAACGGGGCTCAAACTGTACACCGAAGCTGCGGATATCTTTTAGATATGGTAGAGGAGCGTTCTGTAAGCTGATGAAGCTCNATTGAGAAGTTGGGTGGAGGTATCAGAAGTGCGAATGCTGACATGAGTAACGACAAAGGGGGTGAAAAACCCCCTCGCCGGAAGACCAAGGGTTCCTGCGCAACGTTAATCGGCGCAGGGTGAGTCGGCCCCTAAGGCGAGGCTGAGAAGCGTAGTCGATGGGAAACAGGTTAATATTCCTGTACTTGTATATATTGCGATGGGGAGACGGAGAAAGCTAAACCAGCATGGCGACGGTTGTCCATGTTTAAGGTTGTAGGCTGAGGACTTAGGCAAATCCGGGTCCTTAAGGCTGAGAACTGATGACGAGATCTCTTTTAGAGATTGAAGTGGTTGATGCTCTGCTTCCAGGAAAAACCTCTAAGCTTCAGATATATAGGAACCGTACCCCAAACCGACACAGGTGGTCAGGTAGAGAATACCAAGGCGCTTGAGAGAACTCGGGTGAAGGAACTAGGCAAAATGGTACCGTAACTTCGGGAGAAGGTACGCCGATTTTGGTGATCAGACTTGCTCTGTAAGCTGAGGTCGGCCGAAGATACCAGTTGGCTGCGACTGTTTATTAAAAACACAGTACTCTGCAAACACGAAAGTGGACGTATAGGGTATGACACCTGCCCGGTGCCGGAAGGTTAATTGATGGGGTTAGCGTATGCGAAGCTCTTGATCGAAGCCCCGGTAAACGGCGGCCGTAACTATAACGGTCCTAAGGTAGCGAAATTCCTTGTCGGGTAAGTTCCGACCTGCACGAATGGTGTAACGATGGCCAAGCTGTCTCCACCCGAGACTCAGTGAAATTGAAATCGCTGTTAAGATGCAGCGTATCCGCGGCTAGACGGAAAGACCCCGTGAACCTTTACTATAGCTTCACAGTGAACTTTGAACCTATTTGTGTAGGATAGGTGGGAGGCTTTGAAACCAGGTCGCTAGATCTGGTGGAGCCATCCTTGAAATACCACCCTGGTATGTTTGAGGTTCTAACTCGGGTCCCTTATCGGGATCGAGGACACTGTGTGGTGGGTAGTTTGACTGGGGCGGTCTCCTCCCAAAGAGTAACGGAGGAGCACGAAGGTGCGCTAAGCATGGTCGGACATCATGCGGTTAGTGTAATGGCATAAGCGCGCTTAACTGCGAGACAGACACGTCGAGCAGGTACGAAAGTAGGTCATAGTGATCCGGTGGTTCTGTATGGAAGGGCCATCGCTCAACGGATAAAAGGTACTCCGGGGATAACAGGCTGATACCGCCCAAGAGTTCACATCGACGGCGGTGTTTGGCACCTCGATGTCGGCTCATCACATCCTGGGGCTGAAGCCGGTCCCAAGGGTATGGCTGTTCGCCATTTAAAGTGGTACGCGAGCTGGGTTTAGAACGTCGTGAGACAGTTCGGTCCCTATCTGCCGTGGACGTTGGAAAATTGAGAAG
>NZ_LWFE01000691.1:0-1499 GCF_001635675.1 Oleiphilus sp. HI0061
GTAGTAAGTCTCGAGGCTTCAGTTCAACGTTAAAATGCGCTTGCACTTTATGAATAACTTGAATGGAAAGTAATGAATGGCCGCCGATATCAAAGAAATTATCGTATTTGTTAATATCATGGTTCCCGCATACTTCTCCCCAGCAGAGAGCTAACCACTTTTCTGTGCTTGTCTCGGGGCCTTGACGCGATTCACCGGCAGACATTTGAGTTAGGTTCCAGCTTTGCAGGACTTTTCGATCAAGCTTGTTGTTAAGGGTGCGTGGTAACTCCCCGAGTGCTTCAAGGTGCTGCGGCACCATGTAAGGGGGCAATTGCTGTCGCAGGTGCTCACGAAGTTCACTGAGACTAATCGGGCTATTCTTCCATACAACATAAGCGATGAGCCGCGTATCGCCGGCACGGACTTCTCGTACGCTTAAGGCGCAGTCGTCAATGGCGTCGTGTTGGCGCATAAGCGTCTCAATTTCACCCAGTTCTATTCGGTAGCCGCGTACTTTGACTTGCTGATCCAGTCGTCCCATATACGTAAGGGTGCCGTCGTGGGTGTAGCGTACTTTATCACCGGTGCGATAGAGTTGGCCGTCTCCAAAGGGGTTTGGAATAAAGACCTTCCGGGTTAATTCGTCACGATTGTTATAGCCTAAGGTCAAACCGTCACCACCGATGTATAGTTCGCCAGCGATGCCGTTAGGGACAGGGCGCAGCTGCTCATCCAGCACATATAACTGAGTGTTGGCGATAGGTAAGCCCAATCCAGGCGGTGTTTGGGTTTGTGTAATCTGGGCACAGCTAGACCAAACGGTGGTTTCAGTTGGGCCATACATGTTCCAAAGCTCACTACAGCGTTGAAGTAGCTCTTCAGCTAAATCCAATGGCAATGCTTCGCCACCGCACAGTGCTTTTAATCTAGGCTCACCCTGCCAGCCACTACTGATCAGCAATCGCCAGGTGGCGGGTGTTGCTTGCATGAAGTTTGCCTGATGCTTTATCAGCAAGCTTAATAAACGTCGACCATCACTACTATCCTGTTTCTTGGCAATAATGATTTTGGCGCCGACCCAGAGTGGCAAGTAGAGTTCAAGTA
Organism: Oleiphilus sp. HI0061; assembly: GCF_001635675.1. NCBI lineage: Bacteria > Pseudomonadati > Pseudomonadota > Gammaproteobacteria > Oceanospirillales > Oleiphilaceae > Oleiphilus > Oleiphilus sp. HI0061. The sequence goes on from NZ_LWFE01000691.1 coordinate 1,087, forward strand.
CGGCAATATCAAAAGACAAAGTTGTTACTGCCATCAGGGTATCATCAGCCTGGAGCCCTGGCTTTTCGGCCATGCTGTGTAAGAAGTTCATGACGGAAGCATGGGGTACCACAACGCCTTTAGGCTTTCCGGTAGAACCGGAGGTATAGATGATATACGCAGCTGTATCCTCAGGGATTGTTACATCTGGGCAAGCTGTGTTCTGCTGTGATAGACGTTCAGAAATCAGATCGGTATTGAGTATGTGTGCAACAGAAGGCAGGCGCTTGATATGCGTTTCTTGAGTGACTAGGTGTTGTAAGCCCGAGTCTTCAATCATGTACGCCAAACGATCATCGGGGAAGTCAGGGTCAAGCGGGACATAGCTGGCGCCGACTTTCAATATGCCAATTAGGGCCGCGAGCATATGCTGA
>NZ_LWFE01000692.1:0-1352 GCF_001635675.1 Oleiphilus sp. HI0061
AACAGAACCCATGTCCCGTGCTTAAACATAATCTCGAAAATCCCTGTAAAGCGCATGCGTCAGCGCATTGAAAAACCTTGTAAGATCAACTACTTTTAATAGCTATCAACAATAGCTGACCTAGGCACTTAAAAATAGATTTGAAAACTAGGGAACCTCTGAATATTTTAAATCATTTGTATTGCATGAGCAAGGATAGTCGGCAAAACAGGATGTACTTCTACGGAGTTGAAACGCTCAAAGAAGCTGAAGAGTTCGAGCCCTTACCAAGAGATGAGTATGACAAGCTGTTTCAGGCACCAAAAGAGCCTGATTCGTCAAAAGACCTTCAAAGCAATACGCAAAACGACAAGCCTAAGCAGTCATAACATGGCCTCCGTAATAAGCTAAGCATAGTAAAGACATGAGTAAGACTTCTGACAACGCAACTGAAAACGACACTGTAGTCGACCAAGGCCAGCCTCTAATCAGCCATCTGATAGAATTGCGCACACGCCTCCTGCGTTCTGTGCTTTGCGTTATATTGATCTTCGCAGGCCTTTACTATTTTGCCAACGATATCTACCTGATTGTCTCAGAGCCACTTAGGGTCTTTTTACCCGAAGGTAGCACCATGATCGCGACCGATGTCGCATCACCCTTCTTTACCCCCTTCAAACTGGCTCTAATGACGGCACTGTTTATATCAATGCCTTATGTGCTCTTTCAAATATGGGGTTTTATCGCACCTGCACTCTATGAGAACGAAAAACGGCTCGCCTATCCTTTACTGCTATCGAGCATAATATTGTTCTATCTCGGCATGGCATTCGCTTACTTTGTCGTCTTTCCTTTAGTGTTTGGCTTTTTCACCAGTGCCGCACCTGAAGGCGTCACTGTAATGACCGATATCAGTCGCTATCTTGACTTCATTCTAAAGCTATTCTTCGCATTTGGTTTAGCCTTCGAAATCCCAATCGCAACCATTATTTTGGTTGCGGCAGGTATTACCAGCTCAGCTAGCCTAAGTGAAAAACGCCCTTACATCGTGGTTGGCTGCTTCGTTATCGGTATGTTATTGACGCCTCCAGATGTTATTTCGCAAACTCTTTTAGCAGTTCCAATGTGGGCTCTCTTTGAAGTCGGAGTGCTGTTTTCAAAACTCGTCGAAAAGAAGCGCAACGAAGAACCTGTAAGCGAATAACAATTAGATGAACCTGCTACTGTTATTCCCCGAAAATATGCACAGCGAAACACTGGCTGAGATTTCCGGTCGTCAACTCGAACATATGCATGAGACTCTAAAGTCAAAAGTTGGAGATAACATACGCGTTGGCCTGCTCAATCAGCAAATTGGCCTAGCCACTATTACA
>NZ_LWFE01000693.1:0-2120 GCF_001635675.1 Oleiphilus sp. HI0061
CCGGCCATGCCAGATTAGCTGTTTCTTTTCGAGTAAATCAATGAAGTTTTTCATAGTAAATGCCTGTATGGATATACAGTATATTATTTCTTGAATATATTCTGCAAGTGTAATTTCAGTCGCCTATTTGGGGTCCTAGGGATTTTGCCTCCATATATTGCAAAAACCTCTGAAGCCCCCGTCTGCCGTGGCTTGTAGAGGGGTATCAACTTTCATTTCTAGGTCGATAGCCCTCAATCGGTGCCATTAAGTCCTCCAGTTTTGGCAGTTCGCCCGTCGGCGCGAACGTGTATGTACCCCGGAAGTTGATGTTCTCCCAAGCTACCGGTGAGGCCCGCTTGACTGTTTCCTGGTATCTGTCATTGCGCTGTTCCTCGAAGCTGTCCAGCAGGTTACTGAGTACTTTCGAGTTGAAGTAGATGATGGCATTAGCCACCAGTCGGGCACTTTCGTTCCAGATTTGGATCTCCTCATCGCTATTGCCTCGGAACCGGTCGCCGTTGACGTTGCTGATCGCCCGACGCAACTGGTGATAAGCTTCACCCCGGTTCAGCGCTCGCTGCACATGGTTTCTAAGGCTGGCGTCATCGATGTAGTTCAGCAGATACTGGGCCTTCAGTAACCGGTTGTATTCAGTCAGAGCCTCCAGTAACGGGTGGTTGTGCTTGTAGCCGGAGAGTTTACGCACCAACGTAGCTTGGCTGGTTTTCCGCTGGGCTAGAGAGACTGCGATCCGCTGGATGGTGTCCCAGTGGTCTATGATGCGTTTCGTGTTGATCGGCTTGCGCAACGATAGTTTCACGCGCTGATTTTCGTCTTCGGTGATGTTGAACAGCTCATTGATGACCTTGCCAACCCGGGCATATCGGGGGGCGAACCGATAACCGAACAGATCGAGCAAGGCAAAGTTCACATGATTTACCCCATGAGTGTCAGTTGAGAGCATGTCCGGGATAATCTCAGTACTGTTGTTCATCAACAGGTCAAAGATGTAATGGGATTCATGTTCGTTGGCGCCGATAACCCGGGCATTGATGGCCATATGATTGGCATTCAGACTGACCGCCGAGACGCCTTTGCTGGTACCGAAGTATTTTGAGGAATACCGTGTACGGAACGTCTCGCGCTTGGCTTCGAACTTTTGACCATCGGCACTGGCATGCAGACTGTCATCCTGGATGTTGTAGTGCTTGAAGATGCTCAGTCGTGTGGTAGCGTTGTTGATACGGTCATTGGCCGCATTCAGGGTTTCCAGCCGAAGGTAGTTCGCCTGGATAGTGCTNAGCTGATCATAGGTCCGATCGGAGATCTGAGCGATGCCATAGATGCCCTGATTAGTGGCATTGGCGATCAAGATCGCCAACAGGTCCACTTCGTATTGACGGCTTTTCGAGTTCATGCCCAGCACATGCTCGAAGTCGTCAATGAATCCGGTATCCTGATCCACCACGCGCAAGACATCGGCAACGCTGATCGCTCTCATTTGTTGGAAGAACGGATTATTCACCAGGTGTTTCTTACTGGCTGTAGGCAACCGCCAAAGGTGTTTGCCGCCTTTCGGGCGCAGTATCACGTCCCGATTGTCCGAACGTTCCAAGTATTCGCTGACCTCGTGTAACCGAAGGGTCAGCTCATCCGCCATACGCGGGATCAGTCGCGTCGGATCCTTGGAGATTTTCGGTTGCTGCGTACCCTCGACCAAGACCTGCTTCTGGTTTTTCCAGGTCTGTGGCTTTCGGCGGTAGACGCTGATCAATGCAGGCATCGCCGAGCATATTGCCGGCGACCAGATCCAACCGAGCTTGGTCTAAGATCCGGGCTAACCGTTGCGTTTTGTCGGTGCCTTCCATGCGCAGACAGCAAAAGAGCGACCGTAACAGGCCGGTTCGCAATGTGGATTCCGTGTCCAGGTGTTGCCAGAACGCTTCCTCCGCTGACTGTTTCTGATTGCTCAGGTATCGGCAGACCGAGTTCAGGTCGTTGGCACTGAGAAACTGGAAAGCCTGTTGCTGTACCGCGTGGAAGGAAGTATTAGGGTCGATGCGGTCATCCACGAACAGGTGCAGGATCTCAGCGGCTTTACTCACGTTGCGGGCTGCCTTTTGCCAGTCTTGATAAAC
>NZ_LWFE01000694.1:0-1343 GCF_001635675.1 Oleiphilus sp. HI0061
ATGTTAATCGCCGATTCCAAACGCTAGTCAGTCATTATCTGTTTGAAGCTGAGTTCTGTAATCCAGCTGCAGGTTGGGAGAACGGCCAAGTCGAGAAAAAGGTGCGAGATGCTCGGCATCAGTTATGTCATACCGCTCCCAAGTTCAAGACTCTCGAAGAACTTAATGCTTGGCTTGAACGCCAATGTATTGAACTGTGGCACCGCCAAAAACACCCAGAACAATCCAATCTAACGGTTGCTGAATGCTGGCGACAAGAACGGCCATGTTTAATGCCTGTCCCAGCGCCATTCGATGGCTATGTAGAAGAGACTAAGCGAGTCTCTTCTACATGCTTAATTACGTTCGAGCGTAACCGCTATAGTGTCCCGGCAAGCTTTGCTAACCAGCATGTGAGTCTTCATGTTTATGCAGCTGAAATCGTTATCGTTGCCGAAGGCAAGGAGATAGCAAGACATAGACGTATCTTCAATCGCAAGCATGATGCAGGTATCACCAAGTATGAATGGAGACATTATCTAGCCGTGGCTCAACGCAAACCAGGAGCACTGCGTAACGGCGCACCGTTCGAGACCTTGCCAGACAGCTTCAAGTCCATTCAAAAGTATTTACTTCGACGACAAGGTGGTGATCGAGAAATGGTCGAGATATTGGCCTTGGTACTTCATCACGACGAACAGCTGGTTGAGCAAGCGGTTGAGGAATCTCTGCGATGCGGGCACCCCTCAAAACAGCATGTAATGAACTGTTTGAGCCAACTCATCGAACAGGAAACACCTGAGCCTTTGCTAACACCACCCTCTCTCATTCTAAACGAAGAACCTATTGCCAACACACAACGCTACGATCAACTAAGAGGTCATCCTTATGCACATTGAAACCATGATCCACACCTTCAAACAACTCAAACTACACGGTATGGCCAACAGTGTTATGGAGCTATCACAGCAAGCCGGGCCATCTTACCTTCAAGCACAGCCCATTCTTGAAGCCTTGATCAAAGCTGAAGTAACAGATCGAGAAGTGCGATCAATCGCTTATCAGATGAAGCATGCAAGGTTCCCAGCCTACCGTGACCTAGCTGGCTTTGACTTCAATCAAAGCAGTGTAGATGAAACGCTTGTCAAAGCGCTTCATCGCTGTGAGTTCATCGAAGGCAGCCACAACATCGTACTTATAGGAGGCCCTGGCACGGGTAAAACTCACTTAGCAACGGCAATAGGCGTACAAGCCATCCAACACCACCGACTACGAGTGCGCTTCTTATCGACCATTGAACTTGTGAATCAACTTGAACCAGACAAACTCGAAGGTAAAGCGGGACGCATTGCGAACAGGTTAAG
>NZ_LWFE01000695.1:0-946 GCF_001635675.1 Oleiphilus sp. HI0061
CTATCTTTGACAATGATCTGCTTTAATCAAACAGGACACTTCAATAAGGAATATAATCCAATTATTGAGGTGTTAAATGACAAAACGAAAGAACAGAAGTTATACAACAGAGTTTAAACAAGAAGCGGTTGCCCTGGTCACCGAGCAAGGCTATAGCGTTCCTAAAGCGGCTGCTTCATTGGGTATTACAGATAAGTTGCTCTACAACTGGAAAGCCAAGTTTGATGCGGAACAATCTGGTACTGGCTTAAATACAGATGAGCGTGCTGAATTGCTTCGGCTCCGAAAGGAAAATAAAGAGCTGAAGATGGAAAAGGAGATTTTAAAAAAGGCCAGCGCCCTCCTGCTGAAGGAAACCAAGTAAGGTTTCAAACCATTCAACAACTTTCCTCAGCATATCCTGTTATCAAACTTTGCAAAGCAATGGGTGTTAGCCGCTCAGCTTATTATGCTTGGCTCAAACGGCCAACTAAATCTATTACGCCAAAGCAGTTACATTTGTATAGCAGAGCTAAAACTATCTTCGAGAAAAGCCGAAGTAGTTTGGGTTATAGAGAACTGCGGAAACGATTGTGCAGAGAGGGCTTTGATATTACTGAATACAGCGCTCAAAAATTAATGGCTAAGCTTGGATTGGTCGTTACGCAACGCATTGCATACAAGGCAACAACTAAGCGTAAACACAGTGATGCTGTTGCAGATAACTTGCTGAACCAGAACTTTAATCCGGTTGGGCCAAATCAAATCTTGGCTGGCGATGTGACTTATCTGAAAACAGGCGAAGGCTGGATGTATCTCGCGATCGTCATGGATTTATTTTCACGCCGAATCGTTGGCTGGCAGATTGATAAGCGTATGACTACTGACTTGGTTAGTCGAGCTATGATCAGGGCATATAATCTGCGCCAGCCTCCTAAAGGCTTGGTGTTTCATAGTGACAGAGGTT
>NZ_LWFE01000696.1:0-1083 GCF_001635675.1 Oleiphilus sp. HI0061
TAGAAGAAGTTTTCTCTAAAAATATAGATATTGACGATGAATTTACATACTCATAACAAACGGCTGCATCGGACAAATTTCCGCTGTCACCTTTTGTGCAAAAACACGCACAAAAGTCGCCATCAAAAATTTGCTCGGTGAGCCGGGCGTTAAATGTTTTTTGGCTCTTAAGGTTTAGGGCTCAATATTCTGCAGGGAATGCTCGTTTCTTATCGAGCATTCCTCCGTTTAAATTATTAAGGTAGGTGGCACGGTTTCCAACTGTTCCGCTCCGCTGTTTAAGCTTCTCAGGTACATTTTAATTTGTAGAGGTTTCGTTGGTGGTGTGTTCCTAGGGAGTCCGGTAAAGTCGCCATCTAGGGTGTTTTTGTCTCTGGGCAAGTACAAAGGTTTTAACGTGGTGTTTGGTGTAGTTGGGTGTTCTAAAACATCTAACCAGTTCATCAAACATCACTCCGGCCACAAAAACACGTGGCCTACGTTGGACGCACGATAGAGCCGTGCGCCGTTTATAAAAGCGTTATGTGTATTAATGAATGGAATTCTTGCAATGAGCAAAGTAAAAATATTGGAGTATCCTAAGAAAGGAGAACCTGATTATAGCCATCTTAACCTCGTTGTAGAGTTTTTGCTTAGCTCAGGAAATAAGTCTGCCAACGAATATATTTGGGGTGTAAACAGAACGGGATACTTTTGTCACTTGGTCAAGGATATCAACTTCGAAGCTTTACGATTGCACTTTGATATTCCGCCTTCAATAGAGCTAAGTGAAACTGAACAGCGTATTAGCTGCATGAATACTTATACTGACATCAAAGTAACAAAGAAAAAATGCACATAACCAACAGCTCAAACGGACTCCGTAACAATCGCATCATTTTTGTTCCAAAAATGCCGCCATTGTTACTCCTCCGTTTAGCTGGGCGTTANNCGTATTAAANGAGTATTCAAACTCTATACGAAGAGTTCAGGGTTCAGTTTCCTGAAACAACAAAGAAAGTAGACTATCTTTACTCTCAAGAATGGGGTGATCCAAGTAAAGACCAAGCATTTATGTGGTTCGAGTTCTTAGCGAAAATCCTC
>NZ_LWFE01000697.1:0-822 GCF_001635675.1 Oleiphilus sp. HI0061
TAATCACCTTTCTCCTTTAAGAATATAACGCCGCCATTTGCGGGATGAGTTTTATGGCGACGTTTATGCGTTTCTTTGCATAAACGGTGACAGAAAACGAAGATCCGAAAGATGGCCTGGTTATATGATTTTTGCTTTTAGTCTTTTGACCTTATGCTCTTAATTTATTGTTAAGAACTCAGAAACGACGCAATAAACCATACAATAATTTTTATTTTGTTTATCTGATTTTGACCACGATAAACCCTAAATTCTTACCTGAACTGTCAACGAAACCACCCATCAAAGTGACCCGATTACGCTGAGCAAAAAACTAATTTTTAGAACACTGAACCTTGATGATAACCTGACTTTATAAGAAGGCCATCTTTGCACAAAACTAAGAAAACCGCGTACAAGTGTTTGGTACTTTTGCGCATANAACGCCGCCATTTGCGGTCGAAGTTTGATGGCGACTTTTATGCGTTTCTTTGCATAAAAGGTGACAGAAAACGAGATCCGCAAGATGGCCTTGTTACATGCACTTTGCTATACTTCGTTTTACTATGTATTACATATTAAGCAAATAGGTATCAAATATGAAGACAGAAATGCTAAGTACACGCATAGACCATGACACAAAGCTAGCATTTACTAATGTATGTGACGATATGGGTCTAAGCACCTCGCAAGCCTTAAAGCTATTTGCCAAAGCTGTTATTAATTATGGTGGAATACCTTTTGAACTTAAAGCAAAAACACCAAATACTTTGACAGCAAATGCAATTGAAGAGCTAGAGTCTGGAAATGGCACTAAAGCTGGAACTATTGAAGAGCTTTTTA
>NZ_LWFE01000698.1:0-1013 GCF_001635675.1 Oleiphilus sp. HI0061
GATAGTCTGTTCGGTAAACAAACCATTTACCACCGTCGATTTCGGTAACAATTGGTCCTGTTTGAGATAGCTCAGAAAAATCTGGAGTATATGGAGTCCAAGATGCTCCATCCCACGCCCCCAGGATATTCATGTTATCCCGATCATAAAAATAGGCTTCGCCTAAGGCAGCAGGGTAAGCGAAGAATCCATATTCGTTTGTGCCTAGATTGATGGTGAAATCCTGACCACCAGAAGAACTTAAATTGTTTGAGTTAATAGTCCAGGGCGATGTGGAGTAATCAATCGTACCGACCATTGGCATAGCTGACATAGTGCAAGTTTCGATATTTTCACCTGATGGAATTTCGGGTTCAGGGGGTGTATAGAGTGAAGCACTATCAAGGTTAAATGAAAGATCGGTACTTTCAATTCTAGGGTAGGAAGAGGTTTCGCAAGCGATCACATCACCGACACTAAGCCCAGTATTCTCAAACTCTAAACTGATAAGCATAGGGTAAGCACCTGGGAAGTCTGTTCGATAGACGAACCAGTCCGTATTATCACGAGTCATAACAACAGGACCGGATTGATTTGTCATTTCGTCAATGGTTGGGTTATAGGGTGTCCACGTTGCGCCATCCCATGCACCGCCCGTCAATGTTGCTTCGCCTAACGCAGCTGGATACATAAAGTAGCCATACTCGTCAGTATCGAGAATAAGATCAAAGTCCTGATTGCTCGTATTAGGTAGTTTGTAATCTAGCGTCAACTCCGAATCCGATATGACAACACCGCCATAGTGCGGTACATCCGATACTGTACATAATTGCTCTGGCTCAGGAGTAGGTTCTGGCTCAGGAGTAGGTTCTGGCTCAGGAGTAGGTTCAGGCTCAGGAGTAGGTTCAGGCTCAGGAGTAGGTTCAGGCTCAGGAGTAGGTTCTGGCTCAGGTGTAGGTTCTGGCTCAGGTGTAGGTTCTGGCTCAGGNGTAGGTTCTGGCTCAGGAGTAGGTTCTGGCTCAGGAGTAGGTTCA
>NZ_LWFE01000699.1:0-568 GCF_001635675.1 Oleiphilus sp. HI0061
TATACAAGATTGCTGACTCGCTTTTAGGGGTATTCTTTGAGACGTTGAAATAGCTAGAGGCACACGAACTAAGCAAGCTAGCGAGTATTGTTATTGAAAGTAGCTTGATCATCTTAATTTAACTCCAAATAATCCTGAGAAACATTATCCACTATAGAGGCAATATCGTCTCCAACATCGTCCGAACTCATAAATGGAATCATAGAAAACCCAGCCATTTGATACATATGACTTGAATACAAATGGCTAGACACAATTTGACCATTTTCAAATCGGTTAATTTTTACGAGCACATCGAAATCGGTGCTAATCATAGGTAGAACAAAAACTGACAAGCCACACCAAACTGCAGATAAATACGAAAGGGGATCAAAGTCACGACTTTCATCACCTGCGGTATTATCAACAATAGAAACAATTTCAAGATAACTCTGAGGAAGCTCATCTTTCTCAGAGAGAAATTTTGCTTTTATACCTTTTTTAGAAAAGCTTTCTTGGAGTGCATCTGCAACTAGCGTGTTAACCGTTGAATAGTCAGACCAATTGGCATAACTATTAATCTTAAGAA
>NZ_LWFE01000700.1:0-7090 GCF_001635675.1 Oleiphilus sp. HI0061
AAGTACTTTACTCAAAGCACTATACCAGCTGCGCCCCGATGATATTGCCTTCTGTCAGCAGGCGCCGGCTTTGGTCCCCAGTTTATCTTTGTTCCATAACATTTATATGGGGCAGTTGGATAAGCACAATTTTCTCTATAACGCTTTGAATTTGTTTTTTCCTCAGAAGGCGGTTCAAAAAAAGGTAGCCTTGCTTGCACAATCTTTAGGTTTACAAGAACACTTGAAAGCGCGTGCCGAGACCTTATCTGGCGGTCAGCAACAGCGTGCAGCATTAGCTCGAACGCTGATCCAGGAACGGGATATTTTTCTCGGCGACGAGCCGGTTTCTGCGGTGGATGAGCTACAAGCCGAGCGCTTGATCGCTAAGATCATCTCTTCTCACCAGAGCGTTGTTTTAGCACTCCATAATACCGAACTGGCCGTGAAATACTGCGATCGTATCATCGGCTTGAAAGGCGGTGAGTTAGCGATAGATTGCCAAGTTGCCGAACTGGACTCAGATAAGCTTCGTCAAATCTATTCCGATTTCGATACCCAGCAGCCCACCGGCGAACATGATAATACGCCGGTGCCTAAGCATCCTGACTTAAAGCTCTGTCGTTAAGCTATGTGGACGCTTAATCGAGTCAGCTCCGGCTTTTTGTTTCTGGCGCTTATTTGCCTTTGTTTTGCCGACCTTGAAATCATTACAGCAGACCCTTGGGGAGAGCTAGGTCGTATTGCTCAGGGTTTTGTCAGCCCGTCTTTTTTCTCTTGGTATGAATTGCTGGTCAGCTTGCTGAACACCTTGGCTTTTGCCTTGGTCGGTGTGGCGATCTCTTCTGTATTCGGCTTGCTGTTGGCGCAATGTTTTCAGCATCGTTTGGTCCGTATTGGCTGTGCCTTTATCCGTTCAATTCATGAAATTTTTTGGGCTTTGCTGTTTTTGCAGTTCTTTGGCTTGTCGACGCTGACTGGCTTGTTGGCGATTATCATTCCTTTTTCTGGCATCTTCGCCAAGGTCTATGCCGAGATTCTGGAAGAAAGCGATCGTGCGCCGAATGATGCCCTGACCCACCAGGCACAAGGCTCGTTTTCGGCTTTTCTTTACGCGCGCTTGGCGCAGGCTTGGCCGCAAGTCGTGTCGTATACGCGTTATCGTTTGGAGTGCGGTATTCGAAGCAGCGCGATACTTGGTTTTATCGGCTTGCCTACGCTGGGCTTTCATCTCGAAAGCTTCTTCAGTGAAGGCGAGTACGATCAGGCCGCGGCAGTGCTCTATGTCTTCTTTTTTGTCATCGCCAGCTTAAGATTCTGGAGTCATCGTCGTAGCTTATTGCTGCTATTGCTAGTCGCGGTGGTGTGGTTATCGACTCAATTGAATTTATACCTGAGTACACAGACCGATCTGATATGGCGCTTTTTAAGCTACGATATCCTGCCTGAACCCTTAAAAGGGGCTGAAACTCTTTGGCAGCTAGAGGCTTGGTATGCGACATGGGACTGGGCTAGCTTTCTGATACAGCAGCAGGTGGCCGAAGGCGTTTGGAATACCTTATTACTGACCATGATTTCATTGGTGGGCAGTGGCATCTTAGCCTTAGTCATGTACCCCTTTATTTCACCCTTATTTTTGAACAAAGGCAGCCGTTATCTGTCACACTTCTTGTTAGTCGTTTTGCGCTCTATACCTGAGCTGATGTTGGTGTTTGTTTTACTGATTATGATGGGTCCCTCGATGGTGCCCGCGATCGTGGCTTTGAGCTTGCACAATGGTGCGATTATCGCGCATTTGATTGGCAACGCATCACGCAACCTTAAGCTAAGACAAGACGCCCCGAAAGGCATTAATCTATATTCCTACGAAGTCACGCCCAGATTATATCGGCCCTTTTTGGCCTTTTTGTTTTACCGCTGGGAGGTGATTCTACGAGAGAGTGCCATACTGGGAATTCTCGGCGTGCATACCTTGGGTTTTTACGTCGACTCGGCCTTCGAAGAGTTGCGCTTTGATCGCGCCTTGTTTTTAATTTTAGTGACGGCATTGCTGAATATTCTTGTCGATACCTTATCACGCGGTATTAGGCGAAAGCTGCGGCTCAATGCCTTGCCGGATATGCGTTAGTGTAAGAGGAACAGTCCCGTTATAGGGTGCGCCGTGCGCACTGGCGGAGTAGTGGCATTCAAGCTTATATTTAACAAATAACAATGACTGTAGGCAGAGGGTTCTATCCCTCGCTCGATCAACCTCGTGCTAGCCTTCATGCGAGCCGTGGAAGGCTCTGCCTACAGGTTTAGGGCACTAAAGAGGGAGCGATAACGAATGATTACCATTGATTACCGCCTCTCTTAAAGAGCTGGATTAGGAATAAACGTGAAAAAAAATGAGACAAATACTGATACACCCATTAGCCAAGACTTGGTGTTAATCGGTGGTGGCCATGCCCACGCTATTGCTCTGAGCATGTTGGCCAAGCGTCACCTACCTGGTGTGCGCATTACCCTGATTTCCAATTCAGTACTCACACCTTACTCAGGTATGCTGCCTGGCTTGATTGCCGGGAACTACGAGCATGAAGACGTGCATATCGACCTGGGCGCAGCGTGTCGAAGTTTTGGGGTGCGCTTTATTGAAGATAGCGTGACAGGCCTCGATCTTGAAGCGAAAACCATCTTCTGTCAGCAGCATCCGCCGTTTTCGTACGACGTATTGTCGATAGATATAGGCTCTTCTCCAGACTTAAAAAACATACCAGGCACTAAAGAGTTTAGCGTTGGTGTGAAACCTGTTGATCGCTTTCTCGCTCTCTGGCATGACTTGCAGCAATCCCTACTGAGTAAGGAACTCACTTCGCCGGTAGATATTGGTATTGTCGGCGGTGGTGCCAGTGGTGTTGAAGTTGCGCTAGCGATGCAGCACAAACTTAAGTGTGCGCTAAAAGACCGAAAGACGAGCTTTGAGCAACTTCGCTTTCACGTGGTCTCGGGGAGTGACACGATACTGCCCAGCCACAATGCCAAAGTGCAGCAGCGCTACCAAAAGGTATTGGATAAACGTGGGGTGCAGGTTCATCATGATTTTCGCGTGTCTAAAGTTGAAGAAGGGTGCTTGGTCGATGCGCGAGACGCTGAAAACCCGAGGGAACTAAGCTTAGACAAGATTATTTGGGCAATATCGGCGTCAGCCCCTGAATGGCCGAAAGCCGCTGGTTTAGCCTGTAGTGAGCGGGGCTTTATAGAAGTGGATGCTTGTTTGCAGTCAGTTTCTCATCCTAATGTTTTTGCCTCGGGTGATATTGCTGATGTGCTGGATCACCCACGGCCTAAAGCCGGTGTATTTGCTGTGCGCCAGGGTAAACCCTTGGCTGATAATCTTGAAAAAGCCCTACGTGGTGAGCCATTAAAAGCCTTTGTCCCTCAGAGCAAGTTCCTGAGTTTAGTGAGTACTGGCGACAAAGCTGCAATTGCCTCTAGAGGTGACTGGGCAATGTCGGGCGCATGGGTATGGCACTGGAAAGATTCAATCGACCGTAAATTTATGCGCCGCTTTAGTGAACTTGCCAAGCCGATGATCCCCGCTGAAAATGCGAGTGTGGATGCTGAGCCGATGAGTATGCGTTGTGGCGGTTGCGGTGCCAAAGTGGGGCAGCCTATTTTAAATCGCGTGATTGCCCAGCTTTCAACACGTTATGAGGATAAGGCGAAGGTAGCACTGTCCCAGCCGGATGATGCCGCCGTTTTGGCCATTCCTGCCGATAAATTATTAGTCCAGTCTGTTGATGCTTTTCGACGTTTCATCGATGATGACTACCTCTTTGGCCAGATTGCCGCGAACCATGCCTTGGGTGATATTTTTGCCATGGGAGCAACGCCCCATAGCGCCCAAGCTTTAGTGACCTTACCTTTTGCGAGTGAAGAAAAAGTTGAGCAGCAATTGCTTCATCTGATGCTTGGCGCGAGCAAGGTTTTTGATGCGTGTGAGATGCCCATTGTTGGGGGGCATACTGCAGAAGGTGCTGAACTAAGCCTTGGCTTTACCATTAATGGTCTAACCGATGAAAACCAGCTTCTAACCAAGGCTGGGCTTCAGCCAGGTGATAAATTGATTCTAACTAAAGCGCTGGGAACAGGGGCTTTATTTGCAGGGGATATGCGAGGCTTGGCGAAGGGGCCTTGGGTGAAATCGGCGATTGAAATGATGCTTCAGTCTAACCAAAAGGCGAGTCATATCCTCTTCAACCATAGGGCGAAAGCTTGTACCGATGTCACGGGCTTTGGCTTAGCTGGACACTTACTGGAAATGCTTCAGGCGTCAAAGCAAAAGGCTTCTTTGAATCTGGCTTCCTTACCTGTATTGGACGGTACTGAAGCACTGATGGCTAAGGGTATATTCTCGAGCTTGCATGAGCAAAACAAACAAATCGATACCAAGATGCGTGCTTTTATTTCCTTGGAAACGCCGAAAGAAGCAGAGATTTTATTTGACCCCCAAACTGCGGGAGGTTTATTGGCTGGAGTGCCTGCTGATCAAGCGAACGCTTGTTTAAATGAGCTGAGAACCGCGGGTTATGACTTGGCTTGTGTGATTGGCGAAGTGATTAAGTAGTAATATCCAGCTACCTTACCATCCTTTGGAGGGGGCTGACTTGAAGGCATTCACAAAGGTAAGAATATCTCGTTGAGGGAGGTACTTGTCATCGTTAGCATGTGTGAAAAATAAACAAAATAAAAACACACATGTGCAAAAGGATGTTTTTATGAGTACCTACTTTTCCAGCATCAAAGATGAAATTCATACATTGGGCAAACTCATTGCAGGTTGTATTTACGCGAAAACGGTTTTATTCGTTGAAAACTGTTATTCCGATATGACTCCCTTGCAGGATGAAGAGCTATCGGAGATTTCCGGCCAAGCTTTTGTCACCCTAGACCAGGAAACCGTTCTTGGAAAAGAAATGACCCGAGTAAATATTGGTATGGAACTCAAGACGCAGCTGAACGTTGAGGAGCTTAAATTAGGCGAATATCCTCGCTGGGAAAATGGCGAAGCTTGTTTTGAGTGTGATGGAACAGAACCAGGCTTGGAAAAGCAGGGCGCAGATCTTTGGGTTAAGAATATGAGCTTTGGCGCGATTGCCGAGACCAGTGGTAGAAAGATGGATGGACGCTACTATAGAGCGGGCGAAATCATTCCTTTTGAGTTTTATGACCCTTACATCGAAATCGCTAAAGAAGACGATGAACTAGTGGGTATGCGTATTGGCTTTCATCAGGCGCGTGGTATTTTCTCTGGGGATATTTTGAGCTTTACCGGTCAACTGCCCGTTCAAATAAAGGATAATGCTTACGCATTGATTGATGCCCCTAATCGCCCCTGGTGGTTTGCCTTAGCGGGGGCTCTCTTGCCTTTTACACCGGTAGAAGGGCAGGCTCATCCGATTACCGCACCGAATGTGGTGGATGGTGAGGTAGATTATGAAAGCGGTGGTCAGCCAGACCCTGTCCGAGCGACCCATATCGGTTTGCCCAGTGGTTCAAATTTTACGCTTGGGCCTATCCCGTTTATTGGTGATATAGATTTTGCCACGACTGACTGTAACCTTCATGGAGTTCCGACCTGTTTTCCGATGACTCAGTTTAAAAGCATGGAAGTAGGGGAAAAACAAAAGAACGGCACTTTTCTACCTACTGGCGGTTTCTTTTTGTCGATGCAGAAAAAGGCCATGGAATGGATTGAACCTGTTAGTCAGCAACGCGTTTCGACACCGAGCGGAGTATTCTTCAGTGTTCCGGTTGGGAGTGTTGAATTCAACCTGGAACAATCATTTCATGGTACGCCTCGCCGCCGAGTTGAGTATATTGATAGAGGTGTGGGCTTGTTTTAGTTCGATTGACCTTACAGTATTGATTAAGTGCTAGTCATGCATGAAAGCATGACATTCCGAAGCGTTTGTATATGCGGATCAATCAGGCTTAGCTCCGTATTAGCAAAACCCAGTACAAGGCCTTGCTCCTCGGCTCGATCGAGGTAATAAGTGGATAAGGGGCTGGCAGAGAGGTTATGCTCCCTCATCGCTTCAACAACCTTCATATCTGATAGCCCGGCCTGGCAAAGTTGCGGATTAAAAATCAATACTATGTGCATGCCCGCGCCGGTGCACTCGGGCTTTGCGAGATTTTCCAGGTGCTGTTCGCAAGCCGCGATGATCGTTTTGAATTTCTCGTGATAGAGCCCTCTCATTTTTCTCAGGTGCCTGATAAAGTGCCCTTCTGCAATAAACTCAGCGACAGTTTCCTGCTCAACCATTGGTGTTTGCCCTGCGATTCTATTTTTCGTCTTCACACATGGGGCAATGACTTGCTCAGGGACAACCATGTAGCCAAGCCTTAGTGCAGGGTAAAGTACCTTGCTAAATGAACCGATGTAGATAACTTGATCCTGTAAACCCAAACCTTGCATGGAGGCAATCGGTTTGTGTTCATAGTGATATTCACTGTCGTAATCATCCTCCAGAATCCATACTCCATTTTCAGCAGCCCATTGAAGGATGTTTAAGCGATTTGCCAAAGGCATAATCCCGCCCATCGGATATTGATGAGTCGGTGTGACACATAAGATTTTACCCTTTGGTTTCTTCGGTAGTGCTTGTAGGTCTAAGCCATTCTTACCCACCGGGATGCCGGTAATTTTGCACTGATGTGCTTTAAAGGCTTCGCGCATTCCAATGTAGCCCGGGTTTTCCAAATAGACTTCATCTCCGTGATTCAAGATGACTTGAATCGCGATATTGACCGCTTGTTGAGCGCCAACCGTGATGATGATTTGCTCGGGTGTGCAATCCAATCCTCGTGAAGATTTTAAGTAGCTGGCAAGCACTTCTCTCAAGTAGGACGAACCTTGTAATGAATCATATCCAAGCAAGGCGATACGCTGGCTTTGTTGTTGATATATTTGCCCCCATTTTTTGATGGGAAAAGCTTTGAGGTCAGGTAAACCGGCTTCGAAACTGGTGTTGCGATAGACTCTGATCTTGTTGTCGCCGAGCAAGACTTTTCCAGAATCAGAGAGCGGCATCTTGGTTGGTTTTGACTCAAATCGCATGATGTT
>NZ_LWFE01000701.1:0-901 GCF_001635675.1 Oleiphilus sp. HI0061
GCCAGCTGCAACAACTAGCTCAACAAGACCCGAATAAATTTGCTCTTCAGCACTTACGATATCGCAATGCACGCTAATACCCATAATTTCTACCTTCATCAGGGAAGCACTTTAAATATCTTAAAGTGCTTCTACTAAAGGATGATTACATGTTTTTCGCTTTTTCGACTGCTTCGTCGATAGAGCCAACCATGTAAAACGCCTGCTCAGGAAGATCATCGTACTCACCGCCCAAGATACCTTGGAAGCCACGGATAGTGTCTTTCAAAGATACATACTTACCCGGTGCACCCGTAAATACTTCGGCAACGTGGAAAGGCTGTGACAAGAAACGTTCGATCTTACGAGCACGTGCAACTGTCTGCTTATCTTCTTCAGACAATTCGTCCATACCAAGAATCGCAATGATGTCTTTCAATTCAGCATAACGCTGAAGTACTGTCTGTACACCACGTGCAATTTCATAGTGCTCAGCACCAATCACCAAAGGATCTAGCTGACGAGAAGTAGAGTCTAGTGGATCGATCGCTGGGTAAATACCCTTAGAAGCGATGTCACGACTCAATACAACTGTTGCATCCAAGTGAGAGAAGGTTGTTGCTGGAGATGGGTCAGTCAAGTCATCCGCAGGTACATATACTGCCTGGATCGATGTGATCGAACCAGTCTTAGTAGATGTAATACGCTCCTGAAGAACACCCATTTCCTCAGCTAGTGTAGGCTGATAACCTACCGCTGAAGGCATACGACCTAGCAGTGCTGATACTTCAGTACCTGCCAGTGTGTAACGGTAGATATTATCAACGAACAATAGTACGTCTTTACCCTCGTCACGGAACTTCTCAGCCATTGTCAAACCAGTCAAGGCAACACGTAGCCTGTTTCCTGGTGGCTCGTTCAT
>NZ_LWFE01000702.1:0-571 GCF_001635675.1 Oleiphilus sp. HI0061
TTAAACTCACACGAAAGAGATTCATACCCTAGCTCACTGCTTATCATCATGAGTTCGCTCAACTCATTCAATAGTGATACTTGCTCATCCATAATATTCATAAATCACCATTCCTGCTATAACGCCGCGTTAACCGCGCGAGCCGAAGGCGAGTCCGGTTGAACGCTTGGTTAGAATTTCTTTATTTAGTACGTTTTAACTTCAAAATACTTTATTTTCTTGTTTTCAATAACTGGATCGATCACGTATATATTCCCAGCTTCCAGCCGCGCGATGATATTATTATCTTCTACTCTAGTTCGCTCCATTTCTGCGTATGCTTCAGAGCTTGCTACAATGGCACCAGTATCAACGCTTGCCCCCATGGCTCCGCCAGCAACACCTCCTGCAATAGCTCCTGCGATATATGCACCTTCATTGTACTTGTGACTGGTTACCTCAATTTCATACTCTCCGGGTTTGACATATAACCATCGTTTAGACTTTCCAGAAAGTTTTTCGCCATTAATTGACTTAAGTAACACTGTATAAATTGTTCCAGCCCTTTGTCCTTCACTGTATGTATACAAGA
>NZ_LWFE01000703.1:0-486 GCF_001635675.1 Oleiphilus sp. HI0061
GTCGAGTGTGATGGATGAACCCTTCCGCAATGCGCTCCAAGCCCTGCTGGTACCGAGACTGCAGATAGCACAGCAGGTACAAGCATTGGTTAGCAGGCGACTGACGCTTAAGTTTAGCACCGTAATAATCAACCCGTTCGGCATAGTGATGCTGGTTTTTCTGGGACAGAGAAAGCGAGTCGAGTACAGTCGTCACATCCTCCATTAGCGGTTGAATATGGTTATACACCGCCAGCTCTTTCTGCAGCTCGGTACCGGTGAAGTTGCGAGCGCTCCCGCGCAGCTGCTTCAATGTAAAGTGGTCTTCATCGGAAACCAGTGTCTGCAGCATATTCTTTAAGCTTTGGCTGCAAGCGGCATTGATCTGATCATACAATCGTTGCTGATGTTGATTAATCACCTGACTGACGATCTTCTGCAGGGTACTATAGGCAGGAATGGCGATCTTCTGGTGGGCCAGGTACTCGATTGCTGCGTCAAAGAGTG
>NZ_LWFE01000704.1:0-368 GCF_001635675.1 Oleiphilus sp. HI0061
TCCACATTGATGCTATATAAAGTACTACACCAATTGTTGCGATCCAGAAATGACTGTTTATCAGCGATTCGCTATACATGCGCTTTTTGTTAAATAGCTCAGGAACAAGCATGTAAACGGAACCGATAGTAATAAAAGCAACCCAACCAAGCGCACCTGAATGAACGTGCCCAACTGTCCAGTCAGTATAGTGAGATAGTGCGTTGACGGTTTTTATCGACATCATTGGCCCTTCAAAGGTCGACATGCCATAGAACGATAGGGATACAATCAGGAACTTAAGGATCGGGTCAGAGCGTAACTTATCCCATGCGCCAGATAGCGTCATGATACCGTTGATCATACCACCCCATGACGGAGCTAATAGA
>NZ_LWFE01000705.1:0-1255 GCF_001635675.1 Oleiphilus sp. HI0061
GCCTACTAATTTTTCACCTAACGCTTTTATAAACGGCGCACGGCTCTATCGTGCGTCCAACGCAGGCCACGTGTTTTTGTGGCCGGAGTGATGTTTGATGAACTGGTTAGATGTTTTAGAACACCCAACTACACCAAACACCACGTTAAAACCTTTGTACTTGCCCAGAGACAAAAACACCCTAGATGGCGACTTTACCGGACTCCCTAAGAACACACCACCGACGANGCCTCTACAAATTCAAATGTGCCTGAGAAGCTTAAACAGCAGAGCGGAACAGTGGGAAAACGTGCCACCTACCCTAAAACTTTAAACGGAGGAATACATGATAAGAAACGAGCATTCCCTGCCGAATATTGAGCCCTAAACCTTAAGAGCCAAAAAACATTTAACGCTTTTATAAACGGCGCACGGCTCTATCGTGCGTCCAACGCAGGCCACGTTTCTTTGTGGCCGGAGTGATGTTTGATGAACTGGTTAGATGTTTTAGAACACCCAAGTAGAACAACACCACGTTGTGTAGCCGAAGGCGGAACTTTAGTTCGTTGCCTGTGGCTAAAATAATTAAGTTGACGACTTTACCGGATTCCCTAGGAACACACCACCGACGAAGCCTCTACAAATTAAAATGTACCTGAGAAACTTAAACAGCGGAGCGGAACAGCGGGAAACCGTGCCACTTACCCTAAAAACTTAAACGGAGGAATGTATGAAAAGAAACGAGCACTCCTTGCCGAGTATTGAGCCTTAAACCTAAAGGCCAAAAAACATTTAACGCTTTTATAAACGGCGCACGGCTCTATCGTGCGTCCAACGCAGGCCACGTTTCTTTGTGGCCGGAGTGATGTTTGATGAACTGGTTAGATGTTTTAGAACACCCAACTACACCAAACACCACGTTAAAACCAAAGTGCTTGCCCAGAGACAAAAACACCGTAGATGGCGACTTTACCGGATTCCCTAGGAACACACCACCAACGAAGCCTCTACAAATACAAATGTGCTTGAGAAGCTTAAACAGCAGAGCTGAACAGTGGGAAAACGTGCCACCTACCCTAAAAATTTAAACGGAAAGGTGCCAGATTAGAAACGTGCATTCCTTGCCGAATACTGAGCCTTAAACCTAAAGGCCAAAAAACATTTAACGCNNCAATTTGCGGACGGAGTGGGATGGCGCTTTTTGTGCTCCGCACAAAACGTGACAGCACACGGAGTTCCGCAAGATTGCCTTGTTAACTTGCAAGTGCACTGAGTA
>NZ_LWFE01000706.1:0-1159 GCF_001635675.1 Oleiphilus sp. HI0061
CAATCAAGATCTAGCAACAACCCGCTCTGAAGATTCCATTGGTCGAGCTGTTTATATTGTTGACGCAGAGACAGGAGAGAAAATCTGGAGCGCGACCCCCTCTAACTTTAGTGATATGAAATATAGCATTCCATCAGACGTTAAGGCTATTGATGTGAACGCTGACAGAATTGCTGACCAAATTTACGTGGGCGACATGGGTGGACAGGTCTGGCGCTTCGACATAGATAACAATAGAAGCAGCTCTAGTACCCTTCCTGTACATGGGGGGGTAATCGCCAGTGTGTCCGATACAGGAACCGAAAACAATAGACGTTTCTACCATGCACCTGACGTATCGGTACTAAGCGATAGCAGCAGCTTAACCTTAGCTATTGTCATTGGTTCAGGCTGGCAAGCTCACCCTCTTGATGATGAAGTCGTTGACCGTTTATATATGATAAAAAGCTCCGACGTACTTGAACCTCCAAAGAACCTTGACGGCTCTATCGAGTATACAGCACTTATAGAGGATGACCTTTACGACGCAACGAATAACAACCTGGGTGACGTAAGCGGCCAAAACTCTGAAGCCAACCAAGAAGCCGCCTATACTGAATACTACGGTAACGGTGCTGATATATTACCAAAACAGGGTTGGTTCATTCGTTTTACGCGTGATGGCGAAAAAATGCTAGCGACATCTTTAACCATTGATGGAACGGTTTACTTTACCACTTACGAGCCCACAGCAAGTACTAACGGCTGTATTTTTAGCTCCGGTATTCCTCGCCTCTACCATATCGAAATAGCTGACGCGACACCGGTTAAGAATTATGACGGTATCGGATTAGATTCTGAGTTAACCACAAGCGATAGGGAAGTTGGCACGCTCACGACACAATCATTACCAACCGCACCACAAAGACTTCGTGTGGATGGCCAAGACATTTTGTGTATTGGTACAGAGTGCAATCCACTTGATCGCGAAGGAAAAATTGTTAGAACCTACTGGGTTCAAGAGGAGTAAATATGTATACCTGCAAGAATTGTTATAGCTCGCAGAAGGGCTTCACGCTGATAGAATTAATGGTAGTGGTGGCTATAGTGGCTATCATAGTTGCTATCGCGTACCCGTCATATCAGGATAACGTAAAGAGTTCCAAACGCTCTGAAGCTC
>NZ_LWFE01000707.1:0-961 GCF_001635675.1 Oleiphilus sp. HI0061
TATTGGCGAAAGCTCTACACTTGGTGTTTGAAGTATCACATCGGTTTTACGCCCATGAAACAAGCGAGATACTTGCGTGCTTATTTTAGCCGCAACGAATACGAGTTCGTCGATATCGTGCTTTGACACCACGAGTAGGTCTATATCACCGCCCTTTGCATGATCATCCACTCGCGAGCCGAACAACCACACTTCTACGCCAGGATCAATTAAACTGGCAACGATACCTTTAATGGATTGCGCTTGCCCTTCTGTAATTCTCATTTCTGCAAATGACTCTAACTATAATTTAAAGCAGTGAATTTTCATGCCTTATCTTACTGGAAGGAATTAGACTTTGGTAGCCACATAGCGCTTCGCTGCACAGAGGACGGGATAGAGCCACATCTAAAGAAAGCCTTAATCTTTACTCGGTGTAGGCCTCAGGCCGCTCTGTGTTCTCGGTGGTGAACCGTCTTTTGTGTTTTGATCTTTAAGGGGTAAACATTTGAACCACAGAGGACACCGGGCGCTTCGCTGCACAGAGGAAGAAGTTGAGACACATCTAAAAAAAGCTTTAATCTTTTCTCGGTGTAGGCCGCAGCCCGCTCTGTGTTCTCGGTGGTGAACCGTCTTTTGTGTTTTGATCTTTAAAGAAAACCAATTGAACCACCGAGGACACCGAGCGCTTCGCTGCACAGAGGACAGGATAGAGCCACATCTAAAGAAAGCCTTAATCTTTACTCGGTGTAGGCCGCAGGCCGCTCTGTGTTCTCGGTGGTGAACCGTCTTTTGTGTTTTGATCTTTAAGGGGTAAACATTTGAACCACAGAGGACACCGGGCGCTTCGCTGCACAGAGGAAGAAGTTGAGACACATCTAAAAAAAGCTTTAATCTTTTCTCGGTGTAGGCCGCAGGCCGCTCTGTGTTCTCGGTGGTGAGTCGTCTTTTAGGATTTTGAACTTAGGAATTCAATATACCA
>NZ_LWFE01000708.1:0-250 GCF_001635675.1 Oleiphilus sp. HI0061
CGGGTCGAGTTGAGCGTGGTATCATCAAAGTTGGTGAAGAAATCGAGATTGTTGGTATCAAGGAAACTCAAACCACTACTTGTACTGGTGTTGAGATGTTCCGTAAGCTTCTAGACGAAGGTCGTGCGGGTGAGAACGTTGGTGTTCTTCTGCGTGGTACTAAGCGTGACGAAGTTGAGCGTGGTCAGGTTCTATGTGTGCCTGGTTCTGTTAAGCCTCACACTAAGTTTGAAGCTGAAGTATATATCTT
>NZ_LWFE01000709.1:0-538 GCF_001635675.1 Oleiphilus sp. HI0061
TAGCAGTATAAACCTTGACGCTAAACTAAGCTTTGAACCGAATACACTCTTTGCTCAAAATACCGCTAACCGCTTAAATTAATTGACCTTTTACTGCATATAACGCTTTTATAAACGGCGCACGGCTCTATCGTGCGTCCAACGCAGGCCACGTGTTTTTGTGGCCGGAGTGATGTTTGATGAACTGGTTAGATGTTTTAGAACGACCAACTACACCAAACACCACGTTAAAACCTAAGTGCTTGCCCAGAGACAAAAACACCTTAGATGGCAACTTTACCGGATTCCCTAGGAACACACCACCGACGAAGCCTCTACAAATTCAAATGTGCCTGAGAAGCTTAAACAGCAGAGCGGAACAGTGGGAAAACGTGCCACCTACCCTAAAACTTTAAACGGAGGAATACATGATAAGAAACGAGCATTCCCTGCCGAATATTGAGCCCTAAACCTTAAGAGCCAAAAAACATTTAACGCCTTACGCAGCGGCCGAACGAAGTGAGGTCCAGCCACAGCGTATTTTTGCTGTGGCGAGGCT
>NZ_LWFE01000710.1:0-605 GCF_001635675.1 Oleiphilus sp. HI0061
ATAACCGTGGTGAACTTTGGCGAGTCAGTAATGCGCTCTTAAAGAACTATTATGAGTTGCCAGGCGTTTGGTCCAGTGGTGATGTATATCACGATCTACAAGCACGCCGTTATAGTGTGAATGGTCTATACTCAGAAGAAAAACAGGCACCTGTATTTGAAAATAAGGTACCAAACAAGCGTTACTTTAAGCCTTCGTCATTAAGACGTAGAGGCCGATAACAAAATATAGACATAGAGCAAGGGAGCTCTTCAGCTTGCTTAAAAAGAAACTCAAAATAGGCATGTGTTGTTTTAATATTCACTGAATATGGGCCGCTATTGTATAGGCGGCTTTCGTGGTTAATGTTGAAATGTCTAATATTGAGGGTGTCTGATGGGATATATTCAAATGTACAAGGTTGATAAATGAACAGTCTACTGTCTAGGTTAAAAGTTGGTGTTCTGGCTAGCTCATTGAGCGTTGTAAGTCTAATAACTCCTGCTCATGCGGTCGAAGATGTACTTAAAACGCCCGCGGTTAAAACTTCTATGGCAACGAATAGCCTCTTGTTGGATGTTGACAAGGCGGGCAGCCGACTTGTTGCAGTCGGAGGTCGTGGGCAT
>NZ_LWFE01000711.1:0-841 GCF_001635675.1 Oleiphilus sp. HI0061
GGTGGAACCTTCTGGCAGCGAAGGGCACAATCTTCGCCGGTGCGCGCGGCGCACCCTATCAAGATAGAGATTATTCAGCCAAACCTGCATGTGGTGGACTAACGAAAAGAACACAGAGTGCTACCTTTCTCGAAGCCTGCTATCTTCACCTTCCTGCCTCTGACATAAGCCCAAGTTTATACTAGCAGTCACGACATTGCGGACATGGATATGAGTGAATGTTACTCTGACCCCAATATTTATGACCCCAATATTTAGAATGATGTTTAGGCTATTTTTACCTGATTGAGCTCATCGCAAAGTAAAAGCCCAGGCACGTTTTTAGACGACATGGCGAAAGGGGCGGGTTATAGTTCCTACTCTCCTAAGTACATATCTGTAATAACTAATCTTTATTATTGCTGATGCTTCGTTTGATAGCTTTCCACACGGTTTCGGCCATTTCGTTTTGCAGAATAAAGCGCATTATCTGCATTTTCCAAGAGATGCTTAGCTGTATCTGTTTTTTCAGGTATCGTAGAATAAACACCGATACTTACGGTGACAGCTTGATCAAAACCCTCAGCTTCAATGACATGCTGATCGATACGTTTTCGAATTCGCTCAGCGACAACGATTCCTCCCTCTAGCCCCGTTTGAGGTAACACGATGCAAAACTCTTCTCCGCCATATCGAGCGGCTAGGTCGGTAGGAAAGCGCAATTGTGTTGAGAGCTCAGTAGCAACGGCCTGTATACAAATATCACCAACCAAATGGCCAAAGTTGTCGTTTACAGCTTTAAAATGATCGATATCAATGAGTAGTATTGAAACGGGGTGCTGGTATCGTCTTGCTCGGATGA
>NZ_LWFE01000712.1:0-397 GCF_001635675.1 Oleiphilus sp. HI0061
GGTGAGATCCGTGATATCGAAACAGCTGAAATTGCGGTTCAAGCCAGTTTGACCGGCCACATGGTGCTATCAACCTTGCATACTAATAGTGCCGTTGGCTCTATCACCCGATTGATGGATATGGGGGTTGAGCCTTTCCTGATTAGCTCGAGCCTTGTTGGTATTATGGCACAGCGCTTGGTTCGTGTTCTGTGTACCTCCTGTCGTCAACCCTACGAGCCTGATGACAGCGAATGCGAATTTCTGCATATAGAGCACGGGCCTGGCCAATCGAAACCTCCTATCTACAAAGCAAAAGGTTGCCCAGAGTGTAATCATCTTGGTTATAAGGGCCGTATTGGTATCTACGAACTTGTGCAAATAGATGAACAGATGCGTGAGCTTATTCATAGCAAAG
>NZ_LWFE01000713.1:0-965 GCF_001635675.1 Oleiphilus sp. HI0061
TATCTTCCTTCGCATCTCTAGTATGAACAATAATTGGTTTTCGACATTCTTTACTGGCAATTAAATGACGCTTGAATCTTTCCAGCTGAAGATCTTTATGCTCCAGGCCATAATAGTAATCCAGCCCCGACTCTCCAATCGCAATGACTTTTTCACGCTCAGCAAGCGATAATAGGCGTTCAATAGTGGGCTCTTCACAATCGGTACTACCTGGGTGCACGCCAACCGAAGCATAGACATCGGGAAATTTAGCTGCAATCTGAAGCACTTCTTCAATATGCTCCAGGTCAATTGCGACACAAAGCAATTTGTCTACAAGGTTTTCTTTGGCAGCTGAAATTGCAAGCGACAAGTCGCCTTCATATGGAGCTAATTTCAGACGATCAAGGTGGCAGTGGGAGTCAATAAACATGAAAATCAAGCGCGCTCTTGTTACAACGATAAAGCCGCACATACTAACTAAAAATGCGTATCTATGCGACTCACTTGAAGAATCGTATCAAGAAATTGGGGCACCCCCCTATTATTACATACTATGTGTAGGACGATCTGAGCTTAAAGAGCCTGCCAGGTAGGTTTCAATCTTGTTTTTGGCAGTAGCATCTTCTTCGTTAAACTGAACACCGATGCCCGCTGCTCGATTACCCTGAGCACCCTTAGGAGTCACCCAGATAACCTTCCCAGCTACCGGGATTTTTTCAGGTTCTTCCATTAGATTTAACAGCAAAAACACCTCATCGCCAAGATGATAGTTTTTTGCGGTAGGTATAAATAGTCCGCCGTTTTTAATGAACGGCATATAGGCGGCATATAAAACAGCTTTATCCTTGATTGTTAGGGTAAGGATACCACTACGCGCCCCAAATCCTGCTGACATACAATTCTCTTAACAATAACGCGCCCGTACAAACACTTGAATACAAAGCACTAATTGGTCGTTGCACCCACTGTAACCCGAACAGTTT
>NZ_LWFE01000714.1:0-578 GCF_001635675.1 Oleiphilus sp. HI0061
TGCGAGTGCGTCGGACAATATTGATGGCGATATTTCAGCAAGCATTATTCAGAGTGGCGCTGTTGATACCGGTACAATTGGCAGCTATACACTTGTGTATAACGTAAGTGATGCGGCTGGCAACGATGCAATGCCCGTCACACGAACAGTTAATGTTGCTGATGCGAGCGGCCCTGTTATTACACTGATCGGAAACAACCCGATCGATCATGAGGTGAATACAATCTTCACCGACCCGGGTGCGACAGCGCTAGATAATGTCGACGGAGATGTATCTTCAAATATCGGTGTCAGTGGTACGGTCAATGCTGCAGTTGTTGGTAGCTATGTACTGAGCTACAACGTGAACGACTCATCGGGTAACCCTGCCAACACCGTTAATCGAACGGTCAATGTTCAGGATACCGGCGCTCCTAGCATCACCGTGTTAGGTAGCAGCCCACTTAACCATGAGCTAAATACCCCTTATACCGATGCTGGTGCGACTGCGAATGACGCACTTGACGGAGACCTATCTGCAGGCATTATAGTTGGCGGCACAATGGTCGACTCTAGCGTTGCTGGCACTTATATCATTA
>NZ_LWFE01000715.1:0-2742 GCF_001635675.1 Oleiphilus sp. HI0061
ATATGCGAATAAAAAAGCCTAACAAGTTTAGCCTGCCTCGCCCCGGAAAAATCCCCGGGGCTGGACTCGCTATCGCTCGCCGCAGCTAAAGGCGTTAGCTGTAAAAAAGGAGTTAAATTGAAGCACATATTTGTTATTGCAGTTTTAGCCTTATTGTCAGGTTGTAGTTCAATGGTAAAGACCGAAATTGGAGATTACGATTACGGCAAAAGTTTAAGTGAACTACAAAGTCAGCATATCGAGTTACAACCTCAGGATGGTTTATTCTCTGAACCACGAATTAGCATTCCATTAGATGATGCTAAAAGCCTTTGGGGAGAGCCCCAAAGTACGGAAAATCTATGGGGCGAAAAAGCTTTGGGTTCTGGTATCGCTTTAAGTGCAGCAGCTACTGGCTTAATTAGTTGGGCGGGTTATGGAGTAATAGAGCTGATGTTTTTGCCTCCTTGCCAAGAACATGTATGGTCAATAAAAAATAAACAAGTCTTAGCTAAAAGCTGCAGTACCATTGGTACAGGGTATCAATCCAAAATAGTAAAATGGGATTGGTCCGAAAATTAAATCAGCTAACAAGTTTAGCCTGCCTCGCCCCGGAAAAGGCCCCGGGGCTGGACTCGCTATCGCTCGCCGCAGCTAAAGGCGTTGGTATGACTCCCCACGTCAAGAGGCCCGCACAAAATCCTGCCGGAACCTCGGCCAGAGCCTTTCTTTTTAATTAACATTCTTCCCGTTAGGGAAGCGTCAACGCATCAGATGAAGCAAGTAATTTCGACGGTGATCATGCTGGTATTCGTGGGTTGCTAACGCGACGCGTTAACCTATCCAACCTTACTTATTACGTCGTGGTGCCTGTCTTCAGTCTATGCTCGTGGATCAATGTACTGCTAGCTCATTGCCAACCTAACGCCTTCGGTGATTGCACCACAGCCGCTGCTTGATCTTTTGCATTGACGCTAAACTTGTTCATGTATTATTCCTTATCTACTTAAGCGGGTACGCGTGAGATTCGTGTTTTTGGATCTATTCTGGGTAAGGTGACTTCCTTCGAGATTGACCAGATATAAGCTATCAGTTCTCGTGCGATCGCCGTTACCACGACACTTCGATGTTTACCTTTGTGTATTAGTCGTTGATATCGTCTACATAATCTCTGTTGTGCTTGCCAAGCTTGATCAATTACCTCTTTCGGCAATCCTTCCTGCCTGAGCTGTAATTCCTTCGATATCTTTGCGGGATAGCGATAGCTATGTGCAGCCTCAACTAACAATCTCCTCGCTCGCCCATTTCCACAATTGGTGATCGCGCCTAAGTGTCGTTTTCCTCCACTTGAATGCTCGGAGGGCGTCGTTCCGATATAACTCATCAGTTTTCTAGGGCTATCAAATCGTGTTAAGTCTCCTAGCTCTACAATGACACCAGTGGCGGTGAGCAGTCGAACGCCTCTCAAGGCTTGTATCGCTTTCACAACCGGATAATATCGCCATTGCTTCACGTGATGGGCGAGTTCATTGTCCAGACGCTCTAGTCGAGCATTGCGTTCTGAAATGGTTTGAATCATCTCTTGCAAGACAAATTGCTGACTAGGATGAGGTAAGATGATCTCTGTTAACCAACGAAGGTGTTTTAAGCTCCAATTTGATTTGCCTGAATAGTTAATATGGTTTCTGAGCAGCAAGGCTTTTAGCTGGAAACGTGCATTATTCAAATCATGCATTGCACGCTCACGTGCTCGAGATAGATCTCGTATTGCTTCATCTGCGGGTTCAGGAACGTAAATCGGATCAAGGTCGCCATTACGAACCAAACGAGCTAAATCTTGTGCATCGCGTTTATCTGTTTTCACGCGTTGTCCGGGTTTCTTTGGAATCAGTGATGGCGCAACAACATAGCAACAATGGCCTAAGCTTGTCAGCAATCGATAAATCCAGTAGCCACAGGGGCCTGCTTCATAAACAAAATGCAGGGTAGCCTGCGGGTATTTGCTTTCAAACTGTCTTGCCATCTTGGTAAGTGATACTTTGGCTGAAGAAACTCTTCCAAGATGTTTTACTTCTGAGCCTCGTTGATCTTCGCAATATGCGACTTCGGTGAACTCCTTATGGGTGTCCAATCCGACAAAAATTATGGTATTGTTTTTCATGGTGCTGGCCTCCGCTTATATGGTATGACACATATATTATGGCTCTGGCTTTGCTAACCCACGATAGGAGGTCAGCACTCTTTTGGGACGTGGGGAGTCATTATGTCTATGTGTATTAATGAATGGAATTCTTGCAATGAGCAAAGTAAAAATATTGGAGTATCCTAAGAAAGGAGAACCTGATTATAGCCATCTTAACCTCGTTGTAGAGTTTTTGCTTAGCTCAGGAAATAAGTCTGCCAACGAATATATTTGGGGTGTAAACAGAACGGGATACTTTTGTCACTTGGTCAAGGATATCAACTTCGAAGCTTTACGATTGCACTTTGATATTCCGCCTTCAATAGAGCTAAGTGAAACTGAACAGCGTATTAGCTGCATGAATACTTATACTGACATCAAAGTAACAAAGAAAAAATGCACATAACCAACAGCTCAAACGGACTCCGTAACAATCGCATCATTTTTGTTCCAAAAATGCCGCCATTGTTACTCCTCCGTTTAGCTGGGCGTTACATGTATTAAGGAATATCGTGGCTAGGCAAAAGGAAGTATGCGAAAAATTTAAGGCCGACTTCATACCTTGCTCTGAAATAGAGAAG